>NZ_JDWE01000017.1:0-4363 GCF_000685765.2 Frankia sp. BMG5.23 | reverse complement strand
ACAAGAAGGACTGGGACGGTAAGGACAAGAAGGGCCGGGACGACAAGGGTGGGCACCAGAAGGACGGCTGGGACTGGAACTGGGACTGGGCCTGAGCTGACGAGAGGACCTGGACGGAGCGCCACTGAAATATGGCGAACCGCTAGGAGAAACGTGTAGCGGCGTTGGCGAGGGTGTCCGGAACGGATTCCGATCGGCAATGCCCGCCCGGGTTCTTTGGCCGGCGCGGTGCCGGACACCATGGCGCTGCGGTGTCCGGCACTCACGTTTCATGGCCATCACGCGCGGGTGGCGGGAATGTGGCGCTCCGGCTTACCTCCGGCGGGCGAGGATGCGGTAGGCGTTCGACCGGCTGCCGGCGGTCAGATAAGGCCGGCTCATCGCGTCCAGGGCCAGGCCTGCCACGAATGCGGGGACCATGGCGGCCGCGGTCAGCGCCCGGACCCTCCGCGGGCGGCCCGGCTCCTCCTCGGTGCGCCACGCTGAGGACGGTGACGGCGCGACAGTCTGGAGCAGCCCGTACAGGGCCATCACCGGGTCCCCCCGCTGATGGACGTCACCGAACCGGATCTCCTGGACCGCGAAGCCACGTTCGCTCAGGGCAGCCGCCAGATTGGCCGCCGGCATAAGGTGCTGATGTTGCGGAATCAGCCATCCCGGCCACAGTTGGCGGTACATACGGGCCGCGGGGCTCTCCGGATTCGGTACCTCGAGCAGCAGATGGCGGCCCGGGGCCAGCGCGAGTGCGGCGGCATCCAGTTCGGCCAGCGGATCCCGGGTGTGTTCGAGGTAGTGGAACATGCTGATGACGTCGTACTGGTCAGCCAGATCGGCGGCGATATCGGGAAATAATCCGCGGTAGGCCCGATCCACCCAGCGTCGGCGTTCCGCCTCCTCGATGCCCGCCCCGATGTCGAGTGCGTCGAACGACGTCGTCGGCCAGACCGTTCTCGCCACGTTACAGAAATGTCCATGGCCGCCTCCCACGTCCAACCAGCGACGGGGCGTCGGTATCGACAGGCTGGCCCGGTGGAGATAAGGGCCCGGGCTGAATCCGAAGACCTCCTCGATCATGGCGGCGCCGAGCCCGTCGTAGAAGTCCCGGTAGTAGAAGTCCAGACCTTCGAAGGAGAGTCGGGGATTCTGGAAGACGTGGCCGCAGTCGCCGCACCGGTCGTAGCGGAACCGGCCGGGCTTCCCCTGGGAGACGTCGCGGCCATTCATGCGTACGGAGAGGTCGTTTCCGCCGCACCACGGGCAGGTCGTGCGAGGCGACTCGAGGAACCGGTCAAGACCGCCGGCGAGCTCCCGCCGGTACTGGGATCTCTTCTCGGCGATCTCCGTGGGGGTGAGCCTGCCCGCCGTTCTGATCGGTCGCGGAGCCCGCGGGCACGTCGCCGGGTCCGGGCCGATGGTCGGTGCGCCGAGAAGATCACGGGTTCGGCTCGGCATCCCCACCAGCTGGAGGAGGGCGCCGCGTCGCCGCGTCAGCATGCTGCGCCGCAGCGTCCCGGGCGTCACCCATAGTCGGCTACCGCCCACGGCGACCGGCTGCAGCCAGGACATCGTCACCGCCGCGAGTGCCGCGAGCGGGTTGCTGGTAGCCCCGAGCAGGATGGCGGCGTCCCGCAGCGCGGGCAGCACCCGTCTGGCGGGCTCCCACGCATAGGCGGCGCGGTGCACGGACAGCCGGGTGCGCCCGTCGTCCGGCTCGGCACCGACCAGGCCGGGCAGCACGGCGAGGTCGGTGGACGCGGCGGCGTGCCGTTTGCACGTCTCGAGCACGGCCACGAGCTCGGCCTCGGTGAGGTCGGTGAGGTCGGTGAGATCGGTGCTGTCCGCGGTGGTGAGGCCGGTGCGGGCCAGCACCTCTGCATCGACGAGCACCGCTTGGAAGGCACCGCGACCGCGGGCCAGCCGGGCTGACCGGTAGGTGGACGGGTCGACCATCCGCGCCAGGTCGAGGATCCGGTGCGCCGACATCTCGGCCGGGACCAGGTCGAGGACCTCGCAGCCGTGCCGACGCGCGTACGCGTCGGCCGCGCGGCGATGCTCGGGGCCGAGACGCACTCCGGAAGCGAGGAGGAGGACGTACGGCGGACGCTGCGCGTGAGGGTCGTCCGAGCCGGGCGCGCCCCCCGGGGGCCCATGGTCCACCGATTCGATGACGTCGATGGCACCTACCCGGCCGCGCAGCCGGATGCTGTTGAGGCCGATCCCCACACACGCGGCTACCGGGAGCCAGCCACGACGCCTCACCATCGGCCTCCTCTGAATATTTGATCCGCATCCGGTCCGCTGTCGGGAAGCCCCCGCAAAATACCTCTTGCCTCCGAATTGCAGCCGAAGCTTCACCGACCGCTCCGCGCTGCGCGGCTGAACCGGGTGGTCAGGCTGAACCGGGGCGGAACACGCAGCTGGGTTCGGCCGCACCCGCCGCGGCACGGGAGAACGTCACCGCAGGCACGCCGGAGCCCTGCGTCAGGGTCACGGGACTGGTCTGATTTTGATCTCCAGCTCTGGCGGTGGTCCGGCGGTGGGCGCGTCCTGGGCGAGGCGGTTCCAGAACTGCTCGACCATGGGTTGCAGCGGGCGAGGGCCGAGTTCGCGGATCAGGATGCCCAGCGCCTGGGTGTGCTCTGGATCGGGCTTGGTGGAAATGCCGGCGGCACGTAGGTCGCGGACCTGGCTGAGGGTGAGGTCGGCGAGCAGGATGATCAGCTGACCGTTTGTATAGCCTGCCGTACCGTCGGACAGCATGAGTATCCGAGAAGCCGTCATCGTCAACACCGCGTCGACCGCGGCCTTTGCAAGGCAGATCGGCCAGACCGCCTACTCCGCCTCGAAGGGCGGGCTGCCCGAGGTGACCCTCGGGGTGATCCCGGGCGCGGGCGGCACCCAGCGGCTGGTGCACGCGGCCGGCAAGGCCACGGCGATGCGGATGCTGCTCACCGGCGAGCCGATCATCGCCGCCGACGCGCTCGCCGACGCGCTCGCCGCCAGGCTGGCCGCCGAGGTCGTCCCCGACACCGGAACCCTTGCCACCGCGACGAAAATCGCCGAACGGATCACCGACAACTTTACCGGCCACTGAGGACAGACTATGATCTACCGATCATCGTGGATGACCGAGGAGCTCGACCAGCTCCAAAACCTCACCCGCACCTTCCTGGCCAAGGAATCCGAACCCAACCACGGGCGGTGGACCGAGCAGCACGCGGTCGACCGCGAGTTCTGGAACAAGGCCGGCGAGATCGGCCTGCTGTGCATCAGCTGCCCCATTGAGTACGGCGGCGGTGGCGGCACGTTCGCGCACGAGGCCGTGGTGTTGCGCGAGCAGGGCTACATCGCCGACGACTGCTGGGCCTACCTGGTGCACAGCCCGATCGTCGCGCACTACATCAACGCCTACGGCAACCACGAGCAGAAGCAGCGCTGGCTGCCCAGACTGGCGTCCGGTGAGTTCGTCGGCGCGATCGCGATGACCGAACCGGGCACCGGTAGCGACCTGCAGGCCGTGCGCACCACCGCCCGGCGTGAGGGTGACCATTACGTGATCAACGGTGCAAAGACGTTCATCACCAACGGTACCCACTGTGACCTGCTCATCATCGTGGCCCGCACCGGCAACGCGCCCGGCGGCAGAGGGCTGTCGCTGATCGTGGCGGAAACCCAGGGGCTGCCGGGGTTCGAACGCGGCCGGGTGCTGCAGAAGATCGGCGCGATGGGCACCGACACCCGCGAGCTGGCCTTCACCGACATGCGGGTGCCTGCGGTCAACCTGCTCGGTCCGGCCGAGGGCCAAGGCTTCGTGCAGCTGGTACAGCAGCTGCCGCAGGAACGGCTGTCCATCGCGGTGAATGCCGCGGCCGCCGCCGAACACGCCGTCGACTTGGCCATCGCCTACGCCAAGGAGCGCACGGCGTTCGGCAAACCCCTGCTGGAATTCCAGAACACCCGGTTCGTGCTCGCCGAGTGCCGTACCGAAGCGCTGGCGCTGCGCACCTTCATCGACCACTGCATCACCGAGCATGTGGCCGGCCGGCTCGACGGAGCAACCGCGTCCATGGCCAAATACCTGGCCACCGACAAGCAGTGCGAGATCGTCGACCGCTGCCTACAGATCTTCGGCGGCTACGGCTACATGACCGAGTACCCCATCGCCCGCATGTACGCCGCCGCCCGCGTCCAGAGGATCTACGGCGGCACCAACGAAATCATGAAGGAGCTCATCGCCCGCTCCCTCTGACCGGCAAGAGACCAACCACGCCTGGAGCCGGGTCTGTTCGGTACGTGGGGGGTTCGGGGGGTTCGGCCCGCCCGGTGGACATGGCGGAACGACAAGGTCCGCCTCCGCGCGGAC
>NZ_JDWE01000016.1:11468-99382 GCF_000685765.2 Frankia sp. BMG5.23 | reverse complement strand
ATCGAGGGCACAGCATTCGTGGCGGGTCGTCGAGGCCCGGTGGATGCCGAGGGGGGAGACGCGCCGTGGTGGAGCCGGAGGCCGAGGGTGGGCTGTTCCCCGTGCCGCGGGGGATCCCAGGGGCGCTGGGGGCGCCGCCGTCGCCTGCCGCGCCGGGGGGCGCGGCGGGCGACGGCACCGGTGCGGGCGACGGGGCCGGTGCGGGCGCCGACGGCCGTACGGCCGCGGAGGTCCTCGACGCGCCACAGCTCTTCGAGCCGGCGGCGTCCTATGAGGTCCGGGATGCCTTCGCCGAACTCGTCCGCCGGGATCTGCTCGGCCCGTGGGGCGGCGAGCGCGAGCAGTTCCACCCCAGGGCGATGGGCCCGCGCGAGCGGTACCTCGTCGGCATGCTCGGGCCGAAGCCGGCTCCGCGCGGTGCCCGGGAGGCCGCCGCCGCGGACGTCGTCGCCGACACGGAGACGGCTGTGCAGGGCGACGCGGACGCCGACCTGCCGGAGATCGCCACCCCGCAGAACCGGGGGCGGATCTGGGCGTCGTCGATGGGACTCTCCTTCGCCGTGCCGGCCGGAACTGACGTGCCGGCCGGAACCGACGGCACGGATCCGGTCGACGTCCTCGCCGTCACGGCGGCCTGGGGGCATTACACCAAGCGGGAGGTGGAGGACGACGAGGGCCGCAAGCGCAGCGCGTGGACCCGCGAACCGGTGGTCTTCGCGAACCGGGAGATCCGCCTGGACGATCACCTGGGCGCCGGTTCTCGGCGGATGCCGCTCGTCGGCGACGACGAGACCGGGGTCTTCCTCGTCGTCGCCGTCCGCGAGCGCGGTGCCCGTCGCGTCGTCGAGCTGACGCTGGTCAACAGCCAACCGGAGCCGCACTCGTCCGCGGACACGGCGTGGCTGTTCCAGCCGACGCTGTCGGTGACCGCGCTGGACGGCGCGCGCGCCGTCTTCCTGCCCGTCGACGATCCCGCGGACGAGTGGTCCGGCCCCGGTCTCGGTTTCGGCCCCGGCCCCGGCTCCCCCGAGGGCGGCGCGCCGCTCGCCGGCGCGCCGCCCCTCGACGCGGATCACGAGGATCTGCATCTCCAGCTGCTGTACCGGGGGGAGCGTCGCTACGCGACCGGTCGCAATGTCGCGGTGCATCCGCACGTCCGGCCCGGTGAGCGGTGCGCCCACCGGCTGGAGACCACCTGGCTGCCCACCTACGACGTGCCGGCGACGGTCGCGCCCGCCGGGCCCGGCACGCCGCTGGCCGGGGTCGAACTGGCCATGGACACTCTCGCCGTGGCCGGGCCCGCCGCCCTGCGGCGCGGGTTGACGCCCCTCGCCGACGGTTACGCATCCTGGCTCGACGAGCGCGAGGCCGAGGTCGCGGGCCTGCCGGCGCGGCTGCGCCCGGCCGCTCGCACGGCAATCGGCGACGCCCGCCGAGCGGCGGACCGTATCCGGGCCGGTATCGCCCTGCTCACCGACCAGGACCAGCCGCGCCACCGCGAGGCGCTGGCCGCGTTCCAGTTCGCCAACGAGGCGATGGCCGCCCAGCGCCGGCACACGGCGATCGCCCGGCTGCGCGACGAGCAGGGGCTGGACTACGCTGCGGCCGCCGCTGCTGTGCGGGCCCGGGGCGCGGGGGAGGCCTCCTGGCGGCCGTTCCAGCTCGGCTTCGTGCTGCTCAACCTGCCCTCCCTGACCGACCCGGCGCACCCGGAGCGGGCCGCGGACGCCACCGCCGTCGTCGACCTGCTGTTCTTCCCCACCGGCGGCGGCAAGACCGAGGCCTACCTCGGCCTGACCGCCTACACCTTCGCGATCCGCCGCCTACAGGGGACCGTCGGCACCGGCGCCGCGGCCCGCTCCGGCGAGGCCGGGGTCGCCGTCCTCATGCGGTACACGCTGCGGCTGCTCACCGCCCAGCAGTTCCAGCGGGCCGCCACCCTGGTCTGCGCCGCCGAGGTGCAGCGCCGTGCGGACCCGGCGACCTGGGGTGCCACGCCGTTCCGCATCGGTCTGTGGGTCGGCGGCGGGGTGTCCCCGAACCGGTTCGAGGACGCCCGCGACCAGGTCGGCGAGGCGCGCGAGGCCGGCGACGGCAAGCGGGCCAACGTCCTGCAGACCCTGGGCTGCCCGTGGTGCGGCAGCGCGCTCGGGGCCCATACCGACGCCCACGTCGACGAGGACCTCCGCCGGGTGCTGCTGTACTGCCCGAACGGCGAGGGGGCCGACGCCTGCCCGTTCTCCCGGCGGGCGGCGCCCGACGAGGGCCTGCCGGTGCTCACCGTCGACGAGGAGATCTACCGCTACGCCCCGAGCCTGGTCATCGCCACCGTCGACAAACTCGCCCAGCTGCCCTGGCGCGGCGAGGCGGGGATCCTGTTCGGCCGGGTGAGCCGACGCTGTCCCCGGCACGGGTACCGCCACGACGACCTCGACGCCCGCACCGGCTGCGGCGAGCGTCACCACAGCCGCGGCAGGCGGCCCGCCGTGACCAGCGAGCCGGTCGTCCGGCTGCGCCCGCCCGATCTGATCATTCAGGACGAGCTGCATCTGATCTCCGGTGCGCTCGGCACCACCGTCGGCCTGTTCGAGAGCGCGGTCGACGAGCTGTGCACCTGGCCGGTCCCGGCCGGCGCGCTCACCGGCCCGAAGATCGTGGCCTCGACGGCGACCACCAGGCGGGCTCGCGACCAGGTGCTCGGCGTCTTCGGCCGCGGCCTCGCCGTCTTCCCGCCCCAGGTGATCGACGTGACCGATACGTTCTTCTCCCGGCGGGTCCCGGTCACCCCCGCCACCCCGGGCCGGCGCTACCTCGGCGTCTGCGCGCACGGGACGAGGATGAAGTCCGCCGAGATCCGCCTCGCCGAGATCCTGCTCCTCGCCGGCCAGACCCTGTTCGACCGGCACGGCACCCCCGCCGAGCCCTATCTGACCCTCGTCGGCTACTTCAACGCCACTCGCGAGCTCGCCGGCATGCGCCGCTACCTCGACGACGACGTCACCACCCGGGTGCGTACCCACGGCCGGCGCAAGGGGCTCGCCAACCGCATCGTCACCGGTACCGGCATGCTCGCGATCTCGGAGCTGACCTCCCGGGTCTCGTCGGCGGACATCAGCGAGGTGCTGGGCCGCCTGGAGATCCCCTTCGACCCCGAGCTCGACACCTCCGCGCGGCGGGAGGCCGTCGCCGAGAACGTCCGCGCATCGTTCCGGAGCAGGGAGCGGGACCGGCGGGCACCGCACCCCCTCGCCGAGCGCACCCGCGCCCGGAGCAACCAGGACCGGATCCCGGTCGACGTGGTGCTCGCGACTTCGATGCTCCAGGTCGGGGTGGACGTCTCCCGGTTCGGGCTGATGGCCGTGATCGGCCAGCCGAAGAACACCGCCGAGTACATCCAGGCGTCCTCCCGGGTCGGCCGGGACGCCGGCCGCCCGGGTCTTGTCGTCACCCTGTACAACTGGGCCCGGCCGCGGGATCTCGCTCACTACGAGGACTTCGAGTACTACCATGCGACCTTCTACCGGCAGGTGGAGGCGCTGTCCGTGACCCCGTTCACCCGCCGCTCCCTCGACCGGACCGCCACCGGCACGTTCGTCGCCGCCGTCCGGCACGCCGACGAGGCGAACACTCGCAACGTCAACGCCCACGACGTGGACCTCGCCGGCCCGACGGTCAGTGGAGTGATCGACCGGCTGCTGGCCCGCGCCGAGGCCGTCGCCGGGCCGCGCGGCCGGGAGTACCTCGAAGAACGGATCCGGCAGCTGATCGAGAGGTGGGAGCTGACGAGGACGGGCCCGTCCCGCATCGGTTATCGCACGGCCGGGGGACAGCAGCGGGTCACCGGCCTGCTGGAGCCCGCCGGGCACGTCCGCTGGGACGTTCTCACCGTCGCCCAGTCGATGCGGGAGACCGAGCGCGAGATCAACCTGCTGGTGCCCGGCCCCGCCGAGATCTTCACCCCCGCCTACGGCGAGCCGGGCTGGGCGTTCGGCGCGCCGCCGGACGCCGACGGTACCGGTGAGATCGGCAGCGGCGGTGAGATCGGCAGCGGCGGTGAGATCGGCAGCAGCGGTGAGATCGGGAGCAGCGAGGTGGACGACAGGGACGAGGTGGACGACGAGGCCGCCCCGGTCGGGGACGAGCTGGGGGAGACGGCCTTCGCGGCGGCACGGGCGGGCCGTCCGGCGCGGTCGGCCCGCGCAGCGCTCCCGGGGAGGGGTATCTGATGGTCACGGCGTTCCACCGGCGGGTCGGCGCGGTCCGGCCCAGCCACCTGATGTTCACCAGCGGTGTCGGCGCGCTCGTCGACCTGCCGAACTTCTCCGCGATCGTCCGCGGCGTTGACGACTGGGACTACCGCAACGTCCCCGAGTACCAGCCGATCGTCGAGCCGCGGTTGCTCGCCGCCGTGCGGCGGCTGTACGACCGGGGCGTCACCGAGCTGCGCCCGGCCCCATGGGCGGAGACCGATGCGGGCGACCGCAGCGGGCAGGGCGCCCGCATCGGCGTGCCCACCGTGCCGTTCCCGAACTGGCTGCGCTGCACCGCCTGCAACGAGCTGGACGTGATCGCCTCCCGCGCGTTCGGGTTCGAGAACCCGTGGCTGACCCGGCCCCAGGACGCCCGCTTCTTCCACGGCACCTGCGGGCGGAAGAAGACCGGCCGCCGGCCGCTCGCGGTGGCGGCCCGTTTCGTGCTCGCCTGCACCGCGGGTCATCTCGACGACTTCCCCTACCCGATGTTCGTGCACCGGGGCGCGCAGTGCGCCAGGGCGAGTCATCCCCGGCTGCGGATGGAGGACCGTGGCGGCAACCTCGGCGCCAACGTCGAGATCCGGTGCGTGAACTGCGACGCCCGGCGCAACATCCGGGAGGCCATGGGTCGTCGCGGTGCGGGGCACCTGCCACGCTGCCGGGGCCGCCATCCCCACCTGGGGACCTTCGCCGATGGCGGGTGCCCGCAGGAGTCCCGCCTGCTCGTCGTCGGCGCCTCCAACCAGTGGTTCGCCCAGACGCTGTCGGTGCTGTCGGTGCCGCGGACTGGCGCCAGCGAGCTGGCGGTCAAGGTCGAACAGCACTGGGAGGTCTTCGAAAAGATCAACAATATGGCGATTCTGGACTTTGCCCGCTCAGCGCCGATCCCGGTGTTCCGTCAGCTGGAGAAGTGGTCGAACGCCGAGATCTGGGCCGCGGTCGAGCGGCATCGCGCCGCGATCGAAACCGGCCCGGCCCCGGGTTCCGACGCCGACGGCGAGCGGGCCTACCCGGATCTGCGCACCCCGGAATGGGAGATCTTCTCCTCCGCCGTCCTCCCGGAACCCACCGACGATTTCGCCCTGCGCCGCGAGCCCGGCGGTGTGCCGGCACCGCTTGCCGGCTGCTACGCCGACGTCGTGCAGGCCGAACGCCTGCGGGAGGTACGGGCGCTGACCGGGTTCACCCGGCTGGACGCGCCCGACCCGGACGACCCCGACCTCGTCATCCGGGCGCCGCTGGCCCGTGGGCCGGCTTCCTGGGTACCGGCGAGCGAGGTCCGCGGCGAGGGCATGTTCCTGCGGGTGCCCGAGGAGATCCTCGGCCCGTGGGCGCGCCGCGTCGCGGACAGTGTCGCGATGCGCGAGCACCGCGACGCCTACAGCCGATTCCGGGTGAACCGCTACTCCGACCGGATCGCCGGGGACTTCGACCCCATGCAGGGCTGGCCCGGGGAGCGCTTCCTCGCCCTGCACACCCTGTCCCACCTGCTTATCCGGACTATCGCGCTGGAGTGCGGCTACAGCTCGGCCAGCCTGAGCGAACGCATCTACGCCGGGGACGACGGCGACCCGCGCGGCGGCATCCTCATCTACACGGCCGTCCCGGACGCGGAGGGCACCCTGGGCGGGCTGGTGTCGCTGGCCGAGCCCGACCAGCTGCTCCGGCTGACCCGCCGGGCCCTCGCCGACGCCCGGCACTGCTCGTCCGATCCGCTGTGCGCCGAGCGGCTGCCGTCGGCGCCCGCCGACTTCCTGCACGGAGCCGCCTGCCACGTCTGCCTGTTCGTGTCCGAGACGACCTGCGAGCGTGGCAACCGCTTCCTCGACCGCCGGTTCGTCGTGCCCCTCGGAGACGAGCCGCAGGACCGCGCCCTCGCCCTGTTCGGCGGGCTGCCGTGAACGGGCTGCCGGTGAAGACCAGCGGTCGGGACACGGCGAGCTCCGCGGCTGTCACGGCCACGGCCACGGCCACGGCCACGGCCGCAGACACGGCCACGGTCACCGCCACCGACATCGCCCGGCTGGCCGGAGTCGGGCGGGCCGCGGTCAGTAACTGGCGGCGCCGGTTCGCCGACTTTCCCGCACCCGTCGGGGGGACGTCGACCAGCCCGCTGTTCGCGCTGGCCTCCGTGGCGGACTGGCTCGCCCGGCATGACCGACCGTTCCAGGTCGAGGCGGCCGACCAGGTGTGGCAGCGGATCCGGGGGGCCGTCGATGATCCACGCCTCGGTGAGGTGACCGGCCATCTCGGGGGTTTCCTCATTTATCGTCAGCGGGATCCCGCGGGCGCCACGGCACTGCTCGGGGAGAGCGACGCGGTGGCGGCCGTATCCCTGGAACCGGCGATCGCCCGCGCCGTGCCGGAGCTTCCCGGTGGTTTCCCCGATACCTGGGAGACCGGGTGGGTGGCGATCGCCCGGGTCGCCGCCGAGGCGGCGGACCGGCACGGCCACGCGGAGCTCTTCGACGCGCTGCGCGCCCGCTACCGCGAGGTCTGCTCCCGGCAGGTGGCGGAGCCTCCGCGGGCGGTCGGGGAGCTGATGGTGACCCTCGCCGGCCTGCGCGGCCGGTCGGGGGCCGCCACGGTGCTCGACCCGGCCTGCGGGATCGGCGGGCTGTTGGAGGCCGCCCGGGCCGCGGGGGCGGGCCGCCTGCTCGGCCAGGATGTCAACCCGACGATGGCGCGGGTGAGCGCCGTCGGACTGCTGCTGCGGGGTGGTGACGCGCGGATCGTCGCGGGCGATTCGCTGCTCGCCGGCACCTTCGCCGGGGAACGGGCCGACGCGGTCCTGTGCGCCCCGCCGTTCGGGCAGCGTTCCTGGGGCTACGACGAGCTGCTCGGCGCGCCGTGGTGGCGCCACGGTGTTCCACCGCGGGGGGAACCCGAGCTGGCCTGGGTGCAGTACTGCCTGGCGCACGCCCGGGACGGCGCGCAGGTGCTGGTCATCATGCCGGCGGCCGCCGCGTCGCGCCGTGCCGGGCGCCGCATCAGGGCGAACCTGCTGCGCGCCGGGGAGTTGCGCGCCGTGCTGGGGCTGCCGCCCGGCCTGTTCCCGGCGGGATCGGCCCCGGATCTGTGGGTGCTCCGCCGCGGGGCCGGCCCCGATGCCGGGGCCGGCCCCGATGCCGGTGCCGGTTCCGATGCCGGTGCCGGTTCCGATGCCGGTGCCGGCGGGGCCGGGGCGACGCCCGCTCAGGTGCTGCTGGGCCTGGCGCGCGATGAGATCGCCGTCGTCGAAGCGGCCTGGGCGTTGTTCGTCGCCGCTGGCGGGTTCGGCGGCGACACCGCCGCCCAGGCGGACCAGGTGGCCGACGACGCCGATCTGCCGGCGGGATTCCGGCGGATATGCGTTGCGGACCTCCTCGACGACGAGGTCGACGTGAGCCCGCGACGCTACATCGACCATCCTCCGGAAAGAACCGCTGTCGGTGAATTTCCCGCGGTCGGTGAATTCCCCGCTGTCCGGGAGGATTTCCTGGCGACGGTGGCCTCGTTGTCCTCGGCGGTTCCCCTCCTGACCCCACCGAGGGGATCCGGACCGGCGGACCGGCCGGCTTCGTTGAGCGTCACGTCGAGCGTCACGATCGGTGAGTTGGCAAAAGCCGGATCGTTGACGATCCTGATGGCCCCGTTGCAGACCAGGGCCGGGGTCGGTGACCTGCCGTTGCTCACCGCGGGCGATGTCCGGCATGGGCGGGGCCCGTCGAGCCGGACGGAGGAACTGGCCGGAATGCTCGTTCTCCGGCCCGGCGACGTCGTCTGTGTGACGGCGTCGGGGGAGAGCATGGCCCGAGTCGTCGAGGACGCGGGCGCCGTTCTCGGGCCGCGGGTGGTGCTCCTGCGGGGCGATCCCGACCGGCTCGATCCGTACTTCCTGGCCGGGATCCTGCGGGCGGCAGGCCATCGGGCGCACGGGCGATCCGGTGGTGGCGCGGATGCCCAGGCCGCCGGTCGCTCGGGTGGATCGTCGCCGCGCGCCGACCCGCGGCGGGTCCGGATACCGGTTCTCCCGCTGGCCGAACAGCGTTCCCGGGGGCTCGACTTCCAGCGCCTCACGATGGTCGAGAAGTCGCTGCGCAACGCGGTGGAACTGGCCGAGACCATCGTCCGGCTCGGTCATCTCGGAATCGCCGACGGAAGCCTGCGGGGCGGGGAGACAGGTCCCGGGTAATGACACCCCTGCCCGGTACACAGGTCCGGCCGAAGCCTTCTCCTGGTGACGCTGAAGGCGGCGCGGTGCAGCCCGGATCAGCAACTCGACAATGCCGTGGCCGGCCGACAATGCCGTGGCCGATGCCGTTTCCGGGTGGGGGTAGTGTTCCCGGGGATCGGGCGGGAAGGGACGGGGGCACGGTGGCCGCGCGGTGGATGATCGACAGGCGGTATGAGCTCGAGGCTGTTCCATTGGCCAAGGGCGGAATGGGTGAGGTCTGGGTCGGCCGGGATGTGAAACTCGACCGGGAGATCGCGGTCAAGTTCGTCCGTTTTCCCGACGGCCAGCCCGACCAGGAGCTGATCCGCCGGTTCATCCGGGAGTCCCGCATCACCGCCCGCCTGCTGCATCCGGGGGTGCCGGCGGTGTACGACGCGGGTACCCACGAGGAGCGTCCCTACCTGGTCATGCAGCGGGTGCACGGCCTCAGCGTGGCGGATCTCGTCGCCGAGCAAGGCGCGCTGCCCGTCGGCTGGGCCGCCGCGATTGCCGCCCAGGTGGCCTCGGTGCTCGCGGTGGCGCATCGGGCGTCGCTCGTGCACCGCGACCTCAAACCGGCGAATCTGATGCTGGAGCCGGACGGTACCGTGAAGGTGCTGGACTTCGGGCTTGCCGTTGCGCTCGACCGGACCAACCTGTCGAAGATCACGGTGACCGGCCAGCACCTCGGCAGCCCTGCCTACATGGCGCCCGAGCAGGTGCTTGCCGGCCTGAGCACGCCCGCCACCGACATCTACGCGCTGGGTGCCACGCTGTTCGAGATGTTGACCGGTCAGCGGCTGTTCGCCGGTGCGTCGTCCTACACGGTGATGAACAAGCAGGTCGAGGAGGTCCCGGCGCGGGTGCGGTCGCTGCGCGCCGACGTGCCGCGCGGCCTCGACGAGCTGGTCGCCGCGATGCTGAGCAAGGCACCGGAGGATCGCCCGTGCGGCGTGGAGAAGGTGTACGCGGCGTTGATCGGATCCGTGGTGGACCTCGGCCCGCTTCCCGGGGCCGTCGACGACGCCGTGGACAACCCGGTACGGATGTACGCGGCGGTCGCGGGCCGGGTGGTACCGCGCGGGGCGGCCCGGAACACCGCCGCCTCCACACGGGGATCCGCCGCTGGACCGCCCGGGGAATCCGGTGGCGGGGTCGGGCGGTCCGAGCTTCGTCGTGCCCGGGACGAGGCTCGGACGTTGGCCCGGGCTTCCCGCTACAGCCAGGCCGCCGGTGTGCTGGCGGCGGCGGTGGACCGGGCCGGTCGTGCCCTCGGCCACGACAGCGCGGACGTGCTCGCGCTCCGTCTCGATCTGGCGGACCACCTGTTCGAGGGCGGTGACTTCCGCCGCGCCGTGGACGGCTACCGCACGCTTCTCGTCGATCTCGTCCACCGGGACGCTCCGGACAGCGAGCGGGTTCTGCGCTGCCGTCTGCGGGAGGCGACCTGCCGGGCCCTGATCGGTGAGACCGGCCAGGCGCTCGAACAGCTTCGTGGGCTGCTGGAGGACGAGATCAGGGTGTTCGGTGCGGACGACGCCCAGGTCTTCGAGCTGCGACGGCAGATCGGGCTGTTGCAGCTCGGCGCCGGCCATCGGGCGTCGGCCACCGAGACCCTATCGGCGCTGCTCGCCGATCTGCTCAGGGTCTGGGGGATGGAGCATCCGATGGTGCCCGTCGTCCGGGAGCTGCTGGCCGGTGCCGTCGGTTGATCGACGGCGGAATCGACCGTCACGAGCGTCCCATCCCGTCTGTTGTGAGGTTGTGGCGGGGGACACGCCGGGGCGGGGCGGCACCGTACAGTCGGACGGTGACGAAGCCGGAAAGCCCCGTGGCGTACGATCCCGGTTCCCAGGCTGGTCCCCATCCCGGTCCCCAGGCATCGCCACCGCCCGCTTCGGGCGCCGCACCGGCGGGTCCGTTCGTCCCGGGCGGATTTGTCCCGGGCGAAGTGGTCGTGCACCGGTCGTTCACCACCAAGCGGCTCGTCTTCGTCCGCGCGGGTCACGTGGTCGGCCACGATGAGCGCGGCCTGCGGCTGTGGATCCCGCACGGCTGCCCGATGGCCGTCGAGCTGAGCACGGACGGTCGCGGCCTGCGCGACATGCCGTTCGCCGAATGGATCCGCCAATCTACGGTGCTGGTGACGAGGCCCTGGCCTGGGCCGAACATCCTCATGCTGATCCCGCCGGCGGGCGCACACTCGGTGTGGTGGTTCTGGGACCGGCAGGGGCGGTTCGCCCGTTGGTACATCAATCTCGAGGCACCCGCCGTGGCCTGGCGCTACGACGGACTCGTCGGGGTGGATACGACCGACCACGACCTCGACCTGTGGGTCTGCCCGGACCGGACCTGGCAGTGGAAGGACGAGCACGAGCTCGCGGAACGGCTCGCGTTTCCCGAGCACTACTGGGTCACCGACGCGGCGGCGGTGCGGGCCGAGGGCGAGCGGCTGCTGCGGCTCGTCGAGGCGAGGGCGTTCCCGTTCGACGGCACCTGGTGCGATTTCCAGCCGGACCCGTCCTGGCGCACACCGGATACCCTGCCTCCCGGCTGGGACCGCCCGCGGGCGCCGGGTACGACCGAAACCGGCCCGCGCTGAGGGCGATGTCAACAGCCGGCTACGCCGAGAAGGCCCACCCTGACCAGCGGGCCACCGTCACGATGATTGCCGGCCCGGCGGGCGGGGCAGCCTGGTACTGGTCATATCGGGCGATGAGCAGTTCGACGGCGGGGGCGTGTCCGGGTTCTCCCGCCCGGACGATGCGGGCCTCGCCGTCGGCGCGCGCCCACCACAGCCGCGACCAGTCGTCGTCGTAGGCGTCGACGAGCAGGCTGACCTGAGGATTCTCGGTGATGTTGCGCAGGCGCCGCAGACCCCCGAGCGTGCTCTTCGGTTTGTGATCGACTGCGGTGACGACGCTGGCGGCGCCCGCGTTCACGGCGCCCGCGTTCACGGCGAAGGTGACGGGCACGATGTGTGGACGTCCGTCGCCACCGGCGGTGGCGAGCCGGGCGACCCGCGCCGCGGTGAACCGGGTGCGGGCCTCGACGTCGGTCAGCCGCACGGTCCCACCGTAGGATCCCACCGGATGGAGGCGACCACAGGGGGCGGGACGCGATGCGTCGTCCATGCGCCAGACTGGTCAGATGTCCGCCACCCTCGTCGCGTCCGGCCTCACCGTCACCCGCGGTGGGGCGACCGTCCTCGACGGCGTCTCCCTCACCGTCGCGCCCGGCGACCGTCTCGGCGTGGTGGGGCCCAACGGCGTCGGTAAGTCGACGCTGTTGCGTGCCCTCGCCGGGCAGGTGACGCCCGACGCGGGCCGGGTGGATCTCGCGCCGCCGACCGCCAACGTCGGCCTGCTCCCCCAGGAACCCGACCGCAACCCCGGGGAGACCCTGCGGGCCTTCCTCGCCCGTCGCACCGGCGTCGCCGCGGCGCAGGCCGAGCTCGACGCCGCGACCGAGGCGTTGGCCCTGGGCATGTCCGGGGTCTCTGGCACGTCCGGGGCTTCTGGCACGTCCGGGGCTCCTGGCATGTCCGGAGTCGACGACCGCTACAGCGTCGCCCTGGAGCGGTGGCTGGCGATCGGCGCGGCCGACCTCGACGCCCGCGCCGAAGAGGTGTGCGCCGATCTCGGTCTGCCCGCGGGCGCGCTCGACAGCCCGACGACGGCGTTGTCCGGCGGGCAGGCCGCCCGGGGATCGCTGGCCGGCGTCCTGCTGTCCCGGTTCGACATCACCCTGCTCGACGAGCCCACCAACGACCTCGACTTCGACGGGCTGGAACGGCTCGAGCGGTTCGTCCAAGGCGTGCCCGGGGCGCTGGTCGTCGTCAGCCACGACCGCGAGTTCCTCGACCGCACCATCGACACCGTCGCCGAACTCGATCCGCACCGGCACGGCCTCACCCTCTTCGCTGGCGGATGGACGGCATACCTGCAGGCCCGCGAGGTCGCGCGGCGTCAAGCCCGGGAGCGGTACGAGGAGTACGCCGGCCAGCGAGCCGATCTCGTCGCCCAGGCGCAACGCCAGCGGGAGCAGGCGGTGCGGGGTTCGGTGCGGGCGAAGCGGCGGATGCCCGACGGTGACCGGGCTGCCAAGGGAGCCCGGATCGAGGCGGCGACGAAGAGCGCGGCCAGGGTCCGGTCCATCGAGTCCCGCATCGACCGGTTGGCGGAGGTCGAGGAGCCCCGCAAGGAATGGCAGCTGCGCATGTCGATCGCCGCCGCGCCCCGGTCGGGCGATGTCGTCGCGACATTGACCGGCGCGGTGGTGGCCCGGTCGGGCTTCACCCTGGGGCCGGTCGATCTGACGATCGCGTGGGCGGACCGGGTGGTGATCACCGGGCCGAACGGCGGGGGCAAGACGACCATGCTGGGTGCGCTGCTCGGCCGTATCCCCCTGGCCCGGGGGCACCAGGCACTCGGGTCCGGCGTGCGGCTCGGCGAGATCGACCAGGCCCGCGGCCTGTTCCGGGGTGAGGCCACGGCGCTGGCCGTCGCCGAGCGGGCGACCAGTTGGCCGGCGGGTGAGGTGCGCACCCTGTTCGCGAAGTTCGGTCTCGGCCCGGATCAGGTCACCCGGCCGGCGGCGTCCCTGTCGCCGGGAGAACGCACCCGGGCGGGGCTCGCGCTGCTGCAGGCGGTCGGCGTGAACTGCCTGGTGCTCGACGAACCCACCAACCACCTCGACCTTCCGGCGATCGATCAGCTCGAACAGGCGCTGGCCGGCTATGCGGGCACCCTGCTACTCGTCACCCATGATCGGCGCATGCTCGACACGGTCGCGGTGACCCGCCGGCTGCACGTCAACGGCGGCCTCGTCACCGAGAAGCCCCTCGTCACCGAGAAGCCCCTCGTCACCGAGAAACCATTGTGACGGCTCGCCGAGAACGTCAGGCGCCGGTGTTCGGCCAGAACGCCGCATGGGGAAACGGGGAGTCCGTGGTGGTCGCGGAACCGAGCACGACGTTGTTCGGGGTGGCGGCGTTGCCCGTGCTCACCGGTCCTCCGAGGGTGCCCAGATCGGTCAGCCGGCCGCGGTACCAGCGGAACGCGTGGCTGCCCTGACCCGAGGGCACCGTCCCGCACACCACACCGTGATCATTGAGGCCGAGAAGCTCCAGCGGGCCGAGCGGTGAGGTGATCGGGATGCGGCGACCCGCGATCCACAGGAACCCGCCACCCGACGATCCGAGGCTGCGCACCAACACCTGACCGAGCCTGTTCACGGCGACCGCCTCGCTGTGCAGGTCACTGCCGAGGGTCCCGAGATCGGTCATGCGGCCGCCGTCCCACAGGAACGCGCGGGAATGGCCGTCCGAGGTCTCGCTGGTCCCCACGATCTGCCTGGCGTTGTTCACGTCGGCGACGACGGTCGAGGAACCGCCGAGGGTCCCGAGATCCGATATTGTGCCGGCCGACCAGAGAAACCCGTGGCTGGCGCCCTCCCGGGTGAGGCTGTTACCCACCACCCTTCCCTGCACCGTGACGGCCACGGCGGAACTCAACGGTCCGCCAAGCGTGCCCAGATCCGTCATCGTGCCGTTCGACCACCGGTAGGCGTGCTGCTCGCCCGTATTGGTGGTGCTGGTCCCCACGATGAATCCGGTGTCGCTGACGTCGACCGCGGTACTGGACTGTCCGCCCTGACTGGGGGTGCCGCCGAGGAATCCCAGCGACTGATAGACGCCACGGTTCCAGCGGAACGCCTCCCGGCTGTAACGCGTGGTGTTCTCGCCGACGACCACGCCGGCCTCGCTCACCGCGGCCGGCCGGCTGTTCCCCGGCAGGCCGCGCACCGTACCGCCGTGGTAGACGAACCCACTGAGCTCGGAGGATGAGGTCTGCCAGTAGCCCGCGAAAAGGCCTGCGGTGTTGCCGCCGGTGAGGAGACCGGAGGCCCCGGTCGGGGATGGAATGTCCACGACGGCGGGTCGGGTGGGCGCGGGTGGGGAGGACGGCGCCGCGGTGGCCGCGCCCGCCGCGGTGGCCGCGCCGAGGTAGCCGAGCGACCAGGGCGCGAGGGTCGTGGCCACCGTGGCGGCACGGATGAATGTCCTTCGATCGTTCATCGCGAAATGATCTCCTCTGGCCGGCTGCCACGGTCAGCCGTCGACGGTGATCGGCCGACGTCGGTCGACCGGCTGGAGGAGTTCGTGGAGCCATCACGCAATGCCAACTCTCCGAGGCCGGAGGATTGCAACATGATCTACCGTCGTCAATCAACGACACGCTGGCACCGTCGGCGGCTCACCCCATCGGCTTGGCGGTGACGGTCGGGTCAGGATGAAGCACGATGTTTCGCCACCAGGCCGGGCGCACCAGTGGGACACTGACCGGGTGAATGCGCTCGGGACGAGCCGTGACTCCGCGCCGGCAGCGATGCCCTCTGACGCCCGGCGGATCCTCGTCGTCGGCAGCGGCGGGGCGGGCAAGAGCACCCTGGCGCGTGAGCTCGCGCGCCAGACCGGACTGCCGCTCGTGCATCTCGACCGGTACTTCTGGCAACCGGGATGGGTCGAGACACCCACGGCGCAATGGCGGTCCGTCGTCGCCGACCTCGTCGCCGAGCCCGCATGGGTGATGGACGGGAACTACGGCGGCACGCTGGACCTGCGCATTCCCGCCGCCGACCTCATCGTGTTCCTGGACCTGCCGCGGCGGATCACCATCCCACGAGTACTGCGACGCTGGGCGCGGTGGCACGGGCGGAACCGTCCCGACCTCGCCGCGAACTGCCCGGAACGGCTCGACCTCGCTTTTCTCACGTGGCTGTGGAGATATCCGAGTACCAGCCGCAACCGTCTCGCCGACAGCATCGCCGAACACCACGCCGGACACCGGGTCGTTCGTCTGTGTACCCCGCGTGAGGTTCGTCTCTGGCTGGCCGCCGTGGCCTATTCGGGAGTTCCAGCGGCCCGCCCGTGACGGCCACCGGCCGTCACCGGGCCGTTACCCGTCCGTCGGCTGGCCGTCACCCGGCCGTCGCCGGTGAATGTGGGGGGACCTGAGCACGGTCTGCGGTCCCTGGACCGTGCCTTGCTCCCCACAATGTGGCCGGACAATGTGGCCGGCGTCGGTGCTTCCCGCGCCGAGGGTTCCCCTCGGTGGTGGGTATGACGGTACCGGGCACCTGTGTGCCATGTTGGCGTAGCGTGCTCGCTCGGGCTCCGCCGGATGTCGGGGGACCGCGCCGGACGCCTGGCTGACCCGGGCATGACCCGGCTTGGAGACCGGATCGGAGACCCGAATAGAACCCGGACATGATCTGACGACCGTGACGCGAAGGGCCGATAGTGAGCGCAGTGATAATCGACGGCAAGGCCGTCGCCCGCAGAGTGCGTGAGAACGTGGCCAGGGAGGTCGCTGAGTTCCGCGACCGGACCGGCATCCAGCCCGGCCTCGCGACCGTGCTCGTGGGTGACGACCCCGCGTCCGCCGTGTACGTCGGTGGCAAGCGTCGGGCCTGTGTCGAGGCCGGCATGGCCGACCTGCATCAACACCTGCCGGCCGACACCTCCCAGGAGAAGGTCGCGGCGCTCTTGGATGATCTTGCCGCCGATCCGGCCGTGTCGGGTATTCTGCTGCAGCTTCCGGTGCCCGAAGGCTTGGACGGGGCCGCGCTCGTCGGCCGGATCCCACCCGGGAAGGACGTTGACGGGCTCACCACCGCCAGCGTCGGTCTGCTCGCCCGGGGTCTGCCGGGTCTGCGGCCCTGCACACCGTCCGGGATCATCGAGTTGCTGGACTCCTACGACGTCGAGTTGTCCGGTACGCCCACGGTCGTCGTCGGTCGTTCGGAGCTGGTCGGTCGTCCGGTGGCAGCGCTGCTGGTGGGACGTAACGCGACCCTAACGATCTGTCACTCCCGTACACGGGACCTGGCGGCGGTCTGCCGCGGCGCCGACGTGCTCGTCGTCGCAGCGGGAAAGCAGGCGATCATCGGCGCCGACGCGGTGAAGCCGGGCGCCACCGTCATCGACGTCGGCATGCACCGGACCCCGCAGGGCCTGCGTGGCGACGTGGATTTCGAGGCGGTGCGCGAGGTGGCCGGGAAATTGACCCCGGTGCCGGGCGGGGTGGGGCCGATGACGATCGCGATGCTGCTGCGCAACACCCTGCTCGCTGCGCAGGCCGCCACCGGGACGGACGGTCCGGGCTGACGGTCCGGGCTGACGGTCCGGGCTGACGGTCATCGCGAGCCGCTTACCGCACCGAGTCACCCCGGGCTTGCGGGTCACATCCCTGACGTGAAGGTTTTCATCGGTTCTTCGCCAGCCGGCCGGTGGGGCCTACGAGTTCTGTCGGTGGCATGCGCCAGAATCGCCATCGTTGGGCAGGATGTGCGTTCGGCGTGGGGAGACGGGCATGACCAGCGGGGACGAGTCCGAGGTCAGGGACAGCGGCGGGTCGGTGGCACGGGCGCAGACCCCGCCAGCGCCAGCAGCACCGCCCCCGCCGGGGCCGGCTGTCGCCGGGGACGGCAACGGCACCCTGGCGGATTCCGCTTCCGGCCCCGCCGGTTCCGGTGGCCGTCCGGCGCGCGCCCGCCGGCCACGCATCGTCTACGTCTTCGCGGTCTTGGCCGTCGGCTGGCTCCTGCTCGGCGGCGTCGGCGGGTCCTACCAGGGCAAGCTCGGTGAGGTCCAGAAGAACGACAATGCCGCCTACCTCCCGAACTCGGCCGAGTCGACCAAGGTCGACACCGCGTCGCGGCAGTTTCGCTCCGTGCGGACGATTCCCGGCTTCGTCGTCTACGACCGCCAGGGCGGGCTGACCGCGCAGGACAAAGCCAAGATCACCGCCGACGTGAGGTCCTTCGCCGGGATTCACGGGGTGGACGCCGGCCAGCTCGGGCCGCCCCAGTTCGCCCGCAACGGCGCTGTGGCCGCCGTGGCCGTGCCGCTCGTCGCCCAGGACGGCGGCCGCGAGGTCAAGGGTGATGAGCTCGTCGACGTCGAGAAGGCCGTCGTCGCGGCCGCCCGCGACGGGGCACCGGCCGGTCTCGCCGTGCACCCGGCCGGGCCGGGGGGTCTGCTCGTCGCCTTCATCGAGGCATTCTCCGGCCTCGACGGGCTGTTGCTGCTCGCCGCGGGCCTCGTCGTCGTGGGCATCCTGCTGCTCGTCTATCGCAGCCCGGTGTTGTGGTTCTTCCCGCTGTTCAGCGCGGTGCTCGCGCTCGGCGTCTCGGCGCTGATTATCTATCCGTTGGCCAAGAACAACGTCCTCACCCTCAACGGACAGGGCCAGGGCATCCTGTCGGTGCTGGTCATCGGCGCCGGCACCGACTACGCGCTGCTGCTGGTGAGCCGCTATCGGGAGGAGCTGCACGCCTACCCCAGCCGGATCCAGGCGATGATCGTGGCCTGGCGGGGCGCCGCTCCGGCGATTACCGCCTCGGCGGTAACGGTGATCCTCGGCCTGCTCTGCCTGAGCCTCGGGGAACTGAACTCCACCCGCAGCCTCGGGCCGGTGGCGGCGATCGGCATCGCCTGCACAGCCCTGATCATGCTGATCTTCCTGCCGGTGTTCCTGGTGATCGCCGGGCGCTGGATCTTCTGGCCTCGCATTCCCCGCGTCGATCACCAGGCCGACCTCGCCGGTCACGGTCTCTGGGCACGCTTCGCCGGAGGCCTCGTCCGCCGGGCCCGGTGGGCCTGGATCGTCACGACGGTCGTGTTGCTGGCCTGCTCGTCCCTGATCGTCACCCTGAAGGTCGACGGCCTGTCGACGACGGACAGCCTGACGGGGCGGCCGGAGGCGATCGTCGGCCAGGAGATCTTCGACGCCAACTTCAGCCAGGGGCAGGGCGCCCCGGCCGTCATCATCACCAACACCGTTGCCGCCGCGGACGTCATCGCCGCCGTCCGGAAGGTCGACGGCGTCGCCACCGCTCCCGGCTCGGTCTGCGTGGAGGTCGACTACGCCAAACTCGCCGCCCGGTTGGCGTCCGGTGGACGTCCGGCGGCGAGGGGTTCCGACGGATGCGCCCCGAAGTCGGTCCAGGTCGCCCCGGTTGACGGTCGAATCGCCATCGACGCCGCCATCGTCCACCGTTATGACACCGCCGAGGCTTACAACACGATCACTGCGATCCGACGGGTCGTCCGGGAGGTGCCCGGGGCGAACGCCCTGGTCGGTGGCCAGTCGGCGATCAATCTCGACACCCAGAACGCCTCGCGCCACGATCGCAACCTGATCATCCCGATCGTGCTGGTCGTCATCCTCCTCGTGCTCGGCGTCCTGTTGCGGGCGCTGCTCGCCCCGGTCCTCCTGATCGCGACGGTGGTGCTCTCGTTTGCCGCGACGCTGGGCGTGAGCGCGGTGGTGTTCAACCACGTCTTCGGGTTCGCCAACGCGGATCCCGGCTTCCCGCTGTTTGCGTTCATCTTCCTCGTCGCCCTGGGGATCGACTACAACATCTTCCTGATGACCAGGGTCCGGGAGGAGACCCTCATCCACGGCACCCGTAGCGGCATCGTGCGCGGCCTCGCGGTCACGGGCGGGGTCATCACCTCGGCCGGGATCGTCCTCGCCGGGACGTTCGCCGTGCTCGGCGTCCTCCCGCTGGTCTTCCTGGCCCAGGTGGGTTTCTCGGTGGCCTTCGGGGTGCTGCTGGACACGGTTCTGGTCCGCTCGGTCCTCGTGCCGGCGCTGAGCCATGACCTCGGTCCGAAGATCTGGTGGCCCTCGAAGCTCTCCTGACACGCACTCGCCCGGCCCGGCCTCCGCGCCAGGACCGAAGCCAACGCACGCTGTCGGCCCCCTGTCCTCGACGGAGGGTGCCGGACCCAGCCGCACGGGAACGGACTTTCGATGCCGGTGAGGCGGGGCCGGGGACACCACGCGGGCAGCGGGGCTGGCCGCCGGGCCTTACGGGCCTTACGGGACGCTACGAGACACGCACGGGCATCGATGCCCAGCCGCGGACCGTGGAGGTACGGGCTTGGACGGCGTTGTCCCAGGCGATTTCCCAGTCGAGGAAGCGGGTGAGGACCTCGTCCAGGGCCACCTTGCCCTCGATGCGGGCCAGTGCGGCGCCGAGGCAGTGGTGGATGCCGTAGCCGAAGCTCAGGTGGCGGCCGATCTCGCGGTGGATGTCGAACTCCTCTATCGAGCCGCGGCCGCACCGGTAGGTCTGCCGGTCGGTCAGGTGGTCAGGTGATCTTTTCCAGCTGGACCGGTAGCCCGTCCCGTGGAACAGGCAGCGGGAAACGGTCTAATGAGATCCGGTAGCCCGGTGCCAGGCTCCACCGGTACCGCAGCAGCATCTGGTGCAGGATCGCCTTCACCTGCTGACCGGCGAAGTGCAGACCGATGCAGGTATGTGGCCCGCCACCGAACGGTTGCCAGGCGTAGGGATGTACCTTGTCCTCGCGACGGTGGTCCGCGAACCGCTCCGGGTCGAACCGTTCCGGGCTCGGCCAGTACTCCGGCATCTGGTGGGTGAAGGCGAGCGCGAGGGCGGCCACGGTACCGGCGGGCACCGTGACGCCGAGCACGTCGATGTCTTTCACTGTGGCGCGCAGGAGGATCGGCACCGGCGTGACCAGGCGCAGCGCCTCCTTCATGACCAGAGCGAGTGACGGCAGCCGATCGAGGTCGGCATGGTCCACCGCTGGCGTGCCGAGGGCGAGCGACTCCTCGCGGCACCGCTGCTGCCACTCCGGATGCCGTGCCAAATAGTAGCTCATGCTGGTCATCGTGATCGTGGACGTGTCGTGCGCGGCCACCATCATCAGGATCATGTGGTTGACGACGTCGTCGTCGCTCAGCCTGCTGCCGTCCTCGGCCTCGGCGTGGCAGAGCCGGCTGAACATGTCGGTGCCGCTCCCGGCTCGTTTCGCGGGCACCCGCAGCCGCAGGAACTCCTCCAGGTACCGGCGCCCGGCCAAGCCACGCGACCAACGTAGCCCGGGTGCCGGCACGCGGACCACCGCGCCCGGCGCGCGGATGCAGGCGAACAGCGCGGCGTTGAACCGGTCGGCTTCCGGTCCCAGCCGTTCACCCATGAAGATCCGGGTCGCCAGTTCGAGGGTGAGCTGTTTGACCGCGGGATAAACCTGGAACCTCGCGCCCGGCCGCCACCCCGCGACGCCCCGTTCGATGGACGGGTTCATCCCGGCGAGATAGCCGCGCAGTCTGTCCGGGGCGAACGCGCCGGCGAGGATCCGACGGTGGTGGCGGTGCTCGTCGAAGTCGAGCATGCTCAATCCGCGCCGAAAGAACGGTCCGGCTATCCGTTGCTGCCCCGGGCCGTTCGCGAATGCCTGCTCATGGTTGCGCAGCGCCAAGCCGGTGGCGTCCGGGCCGAGCAGGCTCACCACCCGCAGCCCGAAGGTCCGCTCCCATGACACCGGGCCATACCGGTCGTAGCGCTGCCGCCAGTGCTGGGCAGGGTCATGCAGGTAGCGCAGGGTGTATCCCACCAGGGGCGGACCTCCGTCGCCCGGCACCGGTCCCCTGGAACCCCTCACCGCCATGAAACCCCTCACCGCCACGACGCTCTCACATCCTATTTAAAGGTTGCGACGCATTAGACGCATCGGACGCATCGTAGGAACCGCCGCGCGGGGACAGTTCGGCGAGCTGGGCCCGTACCCAGGCGGTCACGTCCGCGGCCGTGGGGTCGGCGGTGAGCGAGGTGAACACCACCGGACGGGCACCGCGGGCCGCGGTCGCGTCCCGGGCCATGACGTCGAGGTCGGCGCCCACCAGGGGGGCCAGATCGGTCTTGTTGATGACCAGCAGGTCGCTGCCGGTCACCCCCGGTCCGCCCTTGCGGGGCACCTTGTCGCCCCCGGCGACGTCGACGACGAAGATCTGCCGGTCGATTAGCCCGTAGCTGAACGTCGCGGTGAGATTGTCACCACCGGACTCGACGAGGACCAGGTCCAGGGGGCCGGTGTCGGCCTCCAGGTCCTCGACCATGTCAAGGTTCGCGGTGATGTCGTCGCGAATCGCGGTGTGCGGGCAGCAGCCGGTCTCGACCGCGCGGATCCGCTCGGGATCGAGCACGCCGGCCCGGCGCAGGAAGTCGGCGTCCTCGGTGGTGTAGATGTCGTTCGTCACCACCCCGATGCGCAGGCTCGACGACAGGGCCCGGCACAGCGCGGCGACCAGGGCCGTCTTACCGCTGCCCACCGGGCCGCCGACCCCGATCCGCGGCGCCCGCCCGGCGCCGGCTGGCCCCGCGTCAGCTGGCCCCGTGCTGGCCCGCCCGTCAGTTCTCTGGAACTCCTCATGTCCGAGGTGCATCGTCGCGCTTCTCCCGTTCGAGGGGCCCGCCGGTGCTCACGCGGCGTGCAGGGCCGGCAGCGCGGTGCCGAGCTGGGCCCGTTCGAGGAACGCGCCCGGCATGGCGGTGAGCTCGGCGGGGGAGGGCTCGGCGCCGGCGCGGACGAGCAGGTCACCCAACGCCGCGATCATCACGCCGTTGTCCGTGCACCGCCGGCGGGCCGGTATCCGCAGCCGGATGCCGGTCTGCTCGCAGCGGCTGGCCGCCAGCGCCCGCAGCCGGCTGTTCGCCGCGACCCCGCCGACGATGAGCAGGTCACCGATCCCGTGGTCGAGGCAGGCACGGACCGCCTTGGCGGTGAGCACGTCGACGACTGCCTCCTGGAAGGATGCGATCACATCGCCGGCCGGTACGGGGGAGTCGGGATGCGACTCGACCCATCGGGCGACGGCGGTCTTCAGCCCCGAGAACGAGAAGGTGTAGGGCGCGTCCGCCCGGCCGGTCAGCGGCCGGGGGAAGGCCAGCGCCGTCGCATCGTGGCCGACCGCGGCTCGGTCGACCGCGGGACCGCCCGGATAGGGCAGGCCGAGCACCCGGGCGACCTTGTCGAAGCACTCCCCGGCCGCGTCGTCAAGCGTGTCGCCGAGGTGGGTGATCGGGTCGCGAGCGAGGTCCCCCACCCGCAGCAGCGACGTGTGCCCGCCGGAGACGATCAGGGCGATGAGGGGATCGGGTAGCGGTTCGCCGTCGACGAGGTCCGCGGCGAGGTGACCGGCGAGATGGTGCACGCCGTAGAGGGGAACATCGAGCGCCGTGGCGTACGCCTTCGCCGCGGCCACCCCGACGTGCAGGGCGGTGGCGAGGCCGGGGCCGGCGGTGACCGCGACGGCGCCGATGTCCGCCACGAACAGCCCCGCCGAGGACAGCGCCGCGCGCACGCAGGGCACCAGCGCCTGCACGTGGGCCCGGGCGGCGATCTCGGGGACCACCCCGCCGTAGCGGGCGTGCTGGTCCATGCTCGTCGACAGGGCCTCGCCCAGCAGCGTGCCGTTCCGGACGAGCCCCACCCCGGTCTCGTCGCAGGACGTCTCGATGCCCAGCACGACCGGGCCCTGCTCCGGCGGCATCCCCGCAGCCTCCTCGCGATAGTCGGTACCTGCGAGATTACGCCGGCGCGCGGTCCTCGCCGCGCCGGCGCGGACCCTCGTCATGCGGGTGCGAGGTCCCCGTCCACGGACGGGGACGTCACCGAACAGGCGCGGCACCGACCGGCAAGGGCGGCGTGGTCGGGCTGCAGGGTGAACCCGACGGTGGTGGCGAGCCGACGCGCGACGTCGTCGAGCAGGTCCGCGGGCACGTCGAGGATCGTGCCGCAGGAGCGGCACCGGACGTGCAGGTGGGCGCCGCCGGTGAGGGCCGCCGCCAGGTGGTAGACGGCCGGCCCGTGGTCGGGGTGGACGTGGGTGACCAGGCCGAGGTCGCCGAGGGTCTCCACCGCGCGATAGACGGTGGTGCGGTGCATGCCCGGGACGATCGTCTCCGCCCGGGCGAAGACGTCGTCAACGGACAGGTGCTCGCTCGTGCCGGCGAGTACCTGGAGCACCGCCCGGCGGGCCGGGGTAACCCGCTCCCCGCGGGCGCGCAACGCGGCGATCCCGGCGGCGGACGGATCGCCACGCCGGCCGTCACGATCCGTCTGACTGTCCTTCACGATCCAGGTGTCCTTCACGATTCACGTGGCACAGTATCCCGCATGACCGTGCTCCCGATCCGCACCGTTGGTGATCCCGTTCTGCGCACTCCGACCACGCTGGTCACGGAGTTCGACACTGTGCTCGGTCGGCTGGTCACCGACATGATCGACACCATGTACGACGCGCCCGGGGTGGGGCTTGCCGCCCCGCAGATCGGGGTCGGGCTGCGCCTGTTCGTCTTCGACGTCGACTACGACCCGCGTGACGAGTCGGTACCACGGGTGCCGCGGGTGGTGGTGAACCCGGTGCTGGAACTCGGCCCGGACCCGGGGCGGCCCGGGGAGACCCAGCGGCCCGGGGAGACCCAGCGGTCCGGGGAGACCCAGCAGCACGGCCCGGAGGGATGCCTGTCCGTCCCGGGGCTGCACTTCCCGACCACGCGGGCGCTGGCCGCGCGGGTCCGCGGGGTGGACGTTACGGGGCAGCCGGTCGAGTACGCCGGCGAGGGCCTGCTTGCGCGCTGCTTCCAGCACGAGGTCGACCATCTCGACGGGATCCTCTACGTCGACCGGCTGACCGGGGAGGCGCGCCGTGCCGCCGTCCAGGCACTGCGCGAGCCGCCGCCGACCCCGGAGCAGGCACGGGCGGCCGGCGAGTACCTGCGGTCGCTGCGCCGGTCAGCCGGGTCGGTCCGGTGACGGTTAGGGCCGATCGGGTCGGTCCGGTGACGGTCTGACGACGGTCGGGTCGCGCCGGTCGGGTCGCGCCGGGGACGGCCGCCGGTCGCCCGACGGGCTATCTTGGTATCCGCCTCGTCCTCGAGGATGCCACCGGCGAGTGCCCGTCTTCGAGGTGTCCCGTCTTCGAGGCGCCCCGTCCTCGATGTGTCCCATCCTGGAGATGCCCCGGTGAGTGGAGGAGTGGCTGCGGTGACCGAGGTCTCCGGCGGGCCGTACAAACGGCCGTTCCGGTTCAACATCCAGTGTTCCTCCCCCGCCGAGGTGAGCGCCCGGTCATGGGCCGACCTCGCCCACCGGGTCGAGGATCTCGGCTACGCGACGTTGACCGTCTCCGACCATCTCGACGAGCAGGTCGCGCCGATCGCGGCGCTGATGGCCGCGGCCGACGCGACGACGACGCTGCGGATCGGCGCGATGGTGTTCAGTAACGACTACCGCCATCCGGTGGTGCTGGCCAAGGAGGCGGCGACCCTCGACGCGCTGTCCGGCGGACGGTTCGAACTCGGCCTCGGCGCCGGCTGGATGACCTCCGACTACTCCCGAGCCGGTCTGCCGCTCGATCCGCCGGGGGTGCGCATCGGCCGGCTCGCCGAGTCCCTCGCCGTCATCAAGGGGATGTTCGCCGACGGACCGTTCACCTACAGCGGCACCCACTACCAGGTCGCCGGCCTGAACGGGACGCCGAAGCCGGTGCAGCGGCCCCACCCGCCGATCGTGATCGGTGGTGGCGGGCGCCGGCTGCTGACCCTCGCCGCCCGTGAGGCCGACATCATCGGGCTGAACATGAACATGGCCGGCGGGGTGATCGACGCCTCGCTCGGCGCCAACGCGACGACGGCGGCGACCGAGGAGAAGGTCCGCTGGATCCGGGAGGCCGCCGGCGCCCGTTGGGACGATCTCACCCTTCAGGTCCGCGTCCACCTCGTCGTCGTCACCGACAACCGCACCCAGGTCGCCGAGCAGTTGGCCGCCGGGTTCGGGCTCACCTCCGAACAGGCGCTCGCGACCCCGCACGCGCTGTGCGGGTCGGTCGACGAGATCGTCGACGACCTCGTCGAGCGCCGCGAGCGCTTCGGCCTCAGCACGATCGGGGTCTCCCTGGACGCGTTGACCGCCATGGCGCCGGTCGTCGAACGTCTCGCCGGCACCTGAGCGGTCCGCCGCCCTCCCCCCGAGCCGTCGTCCCCCCGAGCCGTCGTCCGCTGTCCGTCCCCGTCGAGGAGCCATCGTTGGTCACGCACATGAAGTGGTGGGGCTGGGGCAAGGAGAGTGTCTCCTTCAGCCCCAGTGACAAGCCCGACCTCGCGCCGTTCATCCGTACGCACATCGGGCTCGACATCACCCGCCTGCCGGCCCAGCCACCGGCCTTCGCGGACCTGACGATCGCGGACCCCGTGCTGCCGGAGCCGCTGCGCGCCGCGCTTGTCGACGCCGCCGGCGCGGAGCACGTCACCACCGACGCACAGGCGCGGGTCGTGCACGCCTACGGCAAGAGCCTGCGTGACCTCGTCCGGGTTCGTAACCACGACCTCGGCCGACTGCCCGACGTCGTCGTCTACCCGGGAGACGAGGAGGCGGTCCGGGCGGTGCTGGCCGCGGCGCTGGCCGCGGACGCGGTCGTCATCCCGTTCGGCGGCGGCACCAACATCTCCGGCAGTCTCGAGGCGCCGCGCACCGAGACCCGCCCGGTGATCTCCGTCGACCTCGGCCGGCTCGACCGGGTGCTGGAGATCGACGCCGACGCCCGCCTCGCCCGCGTACAGGCCGGTGCCCTCGGCCCGGGTCTGGAGGAGCAGCTGGCCGCGCAGGGCTGGACGCTCGGCCACTTCCCGGACAGCTTCGCCCACTCCACCCTCGGCGGCTGGATCGCCACCCGCTCGTCGGGCATGCAGTCCGACAAGTACGGCGACATCGCGGAGATTACCAGGGCGGTGCGGGTCGTGACCCCCGCCGGGGTACTCGTCACCCGGCCCGTGCCCAGCCAGTCGACCGGCCCCAGCGTGCGGGAGATGATCCTCGGCAGCGAGGGGCGGCTCGGGATCATCACCGAGGCCACGGTGCAGGTGCATCGAGTGCCCGAGCAGCGCGTGATCCTCGGCTACTTCTTCCCGACCTGGGACGCGGCACTGCTGGCCATGCGGGAGATCGCCGCGAGCGAGGCCGCGCCGACGGTCACCCGGGTCTCCGACGCCAACGAGACGCGGTTCTCCTTCGCTACCCGCAAGCGCGGCTCCCTGGCCTCAAGTCTCGTCTCGGCCGGTATGAAGCAGTACCTGCGCCGGGTCCGCAGGTACGACCTCGACCAGATGTGCCTGTCGTTCATCGGCTTCGAGGGTTCACCCGCGCACGTCAAGGCCCAGCGCAAGCTGGTCGGGGCGATCGTCGCGCGCCGGGGCGGGATCTGTGTCGGCACCGGCCCGGGGCAGCTCTACGACCAGAAGAAGTTCGACACCCCGTACATCCGGGACTTCCTGCTCGGTCAGGGCGCGATGGCCGACGTGTCGGAGACGTCGACGTCCTGGTCGCAGCTCGGCCCGCTGTACCGGGGGGTGGTCGCGCGGGCGAACAAGGCGTTCGCCGAGATCGGTGTGACCGGTTGGATCATGTGCCACCTGTCGCACTCGTACCACTCCGGGGCCTGCCTGTACTTCACGTTCGCCTATGCCTCCCCGGTGACGCTGGAGGCGATCGACGGGTACGACACGGTGAAGTCCGCGATCCAGCAGGGCTTCATCGAGCATGCCGGCACCCTGTCCCACCACCACGCGGTCGGCGTCGAGCACGCGCGCTGGCTCGCCGACGACATCTCACCAGCCGGCGTGCGCCTGCTCACGGCGCTGTTCGACGGCATCGACCCGGGCCGCAACCTCAACCCCGGCAAGATCGTCCCAGGGGTGGACGTCGCCCCGGGCCTGGCGGATTCGGCGGGCCCGGATTCGGCGGGCCCGGATTCGGTGAGCCCGGCCGGGTCCGATCCGCGCTGAGATGCGCACGATCCTCGTCATTGGCATCGGTGCCGGCGACCCCGACCAGCTGACGATCCAGGCCGTCAAGGCGCTGAATCGGGCCGACGTCTTCTTCGTCCTGGACAAGGGGGCGGCGAAGGAGGACCTGGTCCGGCTGCGGCGGGAGATCCTCGACCGGCACGTCGAGGGGAACGGCTACCGGATCGTCGAGGCCCGTGACCCGAGCCGCGACCGGTCCTCGACGGACTACACCGCCGCCGTCGAGGACTGGCATTCCCGCCGGGCCGCACTGTACGAGCGGATGATGCTCGACGAGCTGGGCGAGGATGGCTGCGGGGCGTTCCTGGTCTGGGGTGATCCGTCGCTGTACGACAGCACGCTGCGCATCATCGACCGGATCGTGGCGCGGGGCGTGGTGCGGTTCGACTACGAGGTGATCCCGGGGATCACCAGCGTGCAGGCGCTCGCCGCCCGCCACCGGCTGATCCTGAACCGGATCGGCGGCCCGGTCGAGATCACGACCGGTCGCCGGCTCGCCGCCGGATTCCCGCCGGGGGTCGACGACGTCGTCGTCATGCTCGATGCCGAGAACACCTTCCTGACCCTGCCGGCCGACGACGTCGACATCTACTGGGGCGCCTACCTCGGCACCCCGGACGAGGTCCTGCTGCACGGTCCGGTCGCCGAGGTCGGCGGGCTGATCGAGCGGACCCGCGCCGAGGCCCGCGAGCGTAAAGGCTGGATCATGGATACCTACCTGCTCCGCCGCCGTGAGGAAAGTGGCCGGTGAGAACCGTGGAGACGGCAGGGGGAATGTCCGATGAAGCTGCACGAGGTGCGCGCCCGCCGGTCCGTCGAGGCGCCGCCCCGGCGTGACCAGCTTGCCTGGAAGATCGCCGAGGTCGCCGCCGAGCGGGTGCCGGTGCCGCCGGAGGTCGTCGAGATGATCGGCAACCGAATCATCGACAACGCGGCGGTCGCCGCGGCGGCGCTGACCCGCGGCCCGGTCGTCGCGGCCCGCGACCAGGCGCTCGCCCATCCGTACACCCCGGGAGCGACGGTCGTCGGCGTCGAGCGGGCAGTACGGGTGTCGCCGGAGTGGGCGGCCTGGGCGAACGGCGTCGCCGTGCGGGAACTGGACTTCCACGACACCTACCTGGCCGCGGACTACTCCCATCCGGGCGACAACATCCCCCCGGTGCTCGCCGTCGCGCAGCACACCGGCCGCGGCGGCGCCGAGCTGGTCCACGGGATCGCCACCGCGTACGAGATCCAGGTCGACCTGGTGACCGGCATCTGCCTGCACGAACACCGCATCGACCACATCGCCCACCTGGGCCCCTCCGCCGTCGCCGGGATCGGTGCCCTGCTCGGCCTGCCCCCCGAGCCGATCTACCAGGCCGTCGGCCAGGCGTTGCACACGACGACGACCACCCGTCAGGCCCGCAAGGGCGAGATCTCCACCTGGAAGGCGTACGCCCCGGCCTTCGCCGGCAAGACGGCAGTGGAGGCGGTCGACCGGGCGATGCGCGGCCAGACCTCGCCGGCGCCGATCTACGAGGGGGAGGACGGGGTCGTCGCCTGGCTGCTCGGCGGCCCGGACGCGGTGTACCGGGTGGCGCTGCCGGAACCCGGCGAGCCCCGTCGGGGCATCCTCGCCACCTATCCCAAGGAGCACTCCGCCGAGTACCAGAGCCAGGCGCTGATCGACCTGGCCCGCCGGCTGCGTACCCGGCTGCCCGGGGCCGGCTCGTCTCTCGGGGCCGGCTCGTCCACGGCCTCCTCCGAAGCCTCCTTCGAGGTCGACGTCGCGGCGATCCGCCAGATCGTCATCCACACCAGCCATCACACGCATCACGTGATCGGCACCGGCGCCGGGGATCCGCAGAAGACCGATCCGACCGCGAGCCGGGAGACGCTCGACCATTCGATCATGTATATCTTCGCGGTGGCGCTGCAGGACGGGACGTGGCACCACGAACGTTCCTACGCCCCCGAACGGGCCGCCCGGCCCGACACCGTCGCGCTGTGGCACCGGATCCGCACGGTGGAGGATCCGCAGTGGACCCGCCGTTACCACGCGACCGACCCGGCCGAGCGGGCCTTCGGCGGGCGGGTGGAGGTCACGCTCGTTGACGGGACGTCGATCGTGGACGAGATCGCCGTCGCCGACGCGCATCCGGCCGGGGCCCGGCCGTTCCGGCGTGCGGACTACGTCGCCAAGCTGCGTACGCTCGCCGAGGGGGTCGTGTCGGCCGCCGAACAGGACCGGTTCCTCGACCTGGTCGGCCGGCTCGACACCCTGACCCCGGCCGAGCTCGCCGGGCTGACCCTCGTCGCCGACGCGCTCGCCCTGGAAACGGGCGGGACGAGGGGGGTCTTCGCATGATGGTGCCGGCCGGCCGGCCCGTCGCGGACAAGCGGCGGATGCTGCGGGCGGGTCTCGCCTCCGGCCGCCTGCAACGCTGGCCGGGCGCGTTCGTCCCGCTGGTCGCGATGAGCATCGAACGGACCGGTTTCGACGGCGTCTACGTCTCGGGGGCGGCGCTGTCCGCGGCGCTGGGACTGCCCGACATCGGGCTGACGACGCTGACCGAGGTCGCCGCGAGTGCCGGGCAGATCGCCCGGGTCACCGACCTGCCGACCCTCGTCGACGCCGACACGGGATTCGGTGAGCCGCTGAACGTGCACCGCACGATCGGGCTGCTCGAGGACGCCGGGCTCGCCGGCTGTCACCTGGAGGACCAGGTCAACCCGAAGCGCTGCGGCCACCTGGACGACAAGGCGGTCGTCGGGCGCGACGAGATGGTGCGCCGCCTGCGCGCCGCGGTGGCGGCCCGCCGCGACGACGCCTTCGTGCTCTGCGCCCGCACCGACGCCGTCGCCGTGGAGGGGCTGACCGCGGCGATTGACCGGGCCCGTGCCTACGTTGACGCCGGCGCTGACATGATCTTCCCGGAGGCGCTCGCCGACGAGCGGTCGTTCGCGGCGTTCCGGGCCGCCGTCGACGTGCCGATCCTCGCGAACATGACCGAGTTCGGGAAGTCGCCGCTGCTCACCGCGGCGCAGCTGACGGACCTCGGGGTCAATGCCGTCATCTATCCGGTGACGACGCTGCGCGTGGCGATGGGCGCGATCATCCGGGGGCTCGCGACGCTCGCCGCCGAGGGCACCCAGGCCGACCTGGTCCCGGCGATGCAGACCCGCGCGGAGCTCTACGACCTGCTCGACTACGCCGGCTACGGCGCCGCTGACATCCTTTGACATCCTTCCGGTGGAAGGCTGCCATCCGTCGCAGGACGGGGACCAGCGTCGCCACCGCGGCCATCACACGATAGCCCGCCGGGGGCGTCCCGGACCTGTCAAGGTCGAAAGCGCTTATGGCGGTCACGCACCGCAGCCGGGGGTCGATCGCCTCAAGTTCCGCGCAGCTGTCGATGCCCCAGGAGACGGTCGCCCCGGCGGCTGCACCCCCGACGGGGCAGACTAGGCGGCATGGCGAGTGCGTCCACGACCCCCCCCGACCGCACCGGTGGCCTGCGCCTGCCGGTGACCGCCCCCTCCGCGGAGGGCGAGGTGGTCGAGCTCTGTCGGGAGATGCTCCGCTTCGAGTCGGTCAACCGCGGCAACGGCGACGGCAACGAGCGCCCGATCGCGGAGTACGTCGCGGCGAAGCTCGCGGAGGTGGGCCTTGAGCCGACCCTGCTGGAGTCGGCCCCGGGCCGCACCAGCGTGGTGACCCGGGTGGAGGGGGCGGATCCCTCGCGTGCGCCGCTGCTCGTCCACGGTCATCTCGACGTGGTGCCGGCGGATGCCAGCGAGTGGCGCCTGCCGCCGTTCGCTGGCGAGGAGGCCGACGGCTGCCTGTGGGGTCGGGGCGCGGTGGACATGAAGGACATGGACGCGATGACCCTCGCGGTCATCCGCGACATCGTCCGCACCGGCCGCAGGCCACCCCGGGACCTCGTCGTCGCCTTCGTCGCGGACGAGGAGGCCGGCGGCGTCCTCGGGGCGCGCTGGCTCGTCGAGAACCATCCCGACCTGTTTGCCGACTGCTCCGAGGCGATCAGCGAAGTCGGTGGGTTCTCCTACACCGTCTCCGACGACCTGCGCCTTTACCTCATCGAGACGGCGGAGAAGGGCATCGCCTGGATGAAGCTGACCGCTGCCGGCCGGGCCGGCCACGGTTCGATGATCAGCGATGACAACGCGGTGACGGCGCTGTGCGAGGCGGTGGCGAGGCTCGGCCGGCACACCTTCCCGCTGGTCATGACCCCGACGGTCCGGGTGTTCCTGAACTCCCTCGGGGAGGCGCTCGGCATCGAGTTCGACCTGGACGACCTGGAGGCGACCGTCGCGAAGCTCGGCCCGATCGCCCGGATGATCGGTGCCACGTTGCGTAACACCGCCAACCCGACCCAGCTCGAGGCCGGTCACAAGGTCAACGTGATCCCGGGCGAGGCCACCGCCTACGTCGATGGTCGCTATCTGCCCGGTCAGGAGGAGGAGTTCATCCGCCAGCTCGACGAGATCCTCGGGCCGGACATCCGTCGCGAATGGGTCGTCCACGACCAGGCGTTGGAGACCAGCTTCGACGGCGCGCTGGTGGAGGCGATGGCCGCGTCGCTGCGCGCCGAGGACCCGATTGCCCGGGCCGTGCCCTACATGCTCTCCGGCGGCACGGACGCGAAGTCCTTCTCCCGGCTCGGCATCCGCTGCTTCGGGTTCTCCCCGTTGCTGCTGCCGCCCGACCTGGACTTCTCCGGCATGTTCCACGGGGTGGACGAACGGGTGCCGCTCGACTCGCTGCGCTTCGGCGTCCGCGTCCTCGACCGCTTCCTGCACGCCTGCTGACCGGACCTGCCGGTACGGACCTGCCGGTACGGATCTGCTGACCTGAACCTGCCGGTACGGCTTGACGAGATGCCGCTGTCCGCGCGCGGGGCACCATCCGCGTAGGAGCCATCGTCGATGCATGACATGATGGGGGTATGGCTGGCGATCCGCTGTCCAGCATCGGCCTCGGAGCTCCGCTGGACGCGGACGCGGACCATCCCCGGGCCACCTACGCCTATCTCGTGCAGGTCAGCCGGGACGGCAGCGTATGGATCGCCGATCGGGCCGAGCCGTCCGGGGGCATCGAGGTCAGCGTGTTGTCCGCGCTGGAGGTCGCCCGGCAGGTTCTGCGTCGCCGGTTTGTGCAGCTGCGGGCCGATGACAGCGCCCATTGGAGCGATCACTGGTTCCGGGTCGACGTCTGGACGGTGGAGCGGTCCCGGAAGGCGGATACCGGCGACGCCGGAGCCGGCGCAACTGGAGCCGGCGCAACTGGAGCCGAGGTGCCGGCCGGATGGGCGTTGTCGGGACGGCATCTGCAGACCCGGGGGATCGCTCCGGACGTGGTCGAGGTGCGCACGCCCTCCCAGGTCCGCTGCCAGGTGGGCGGCTGTCAGGTGGGCAGATAGCCGGGCAGGCCGCCGGGGCGCCGACGGCGGCGCAGCACTACCCGCCGGGAGCCATCCGGGAACAGCCGTAGGCGTTCGAGCTCCCAGTGGCCGAACTCGGCGTGCATCGTGAGGATCTGGACGGCTGCCCGGCGGTCCGTACCCGGCGGCAGGTACAGCCGCTGGTACTCCAGCTCTACTCCATCCAATGCGGCCTGACCTCGTGGTTGCGAGCGGAGGATGACCGGCTGCGTGTGGTGTGGTGTGGCGTGGGATGGCGACCGATCATCGTGCGGTCCCCCTCTACGTTAACCGTATCGCCATCTTCTGGAAGGGCTTCTGGAAGCGCTCGCGAGATGATGCGGGCCCAGCGCGCCATCCACCGACGCGCGGCCGGTGGTCAGGGCACGGCCGGTGGTCAGGGCACGTAGGAGAGGGTGAAGGCCAGCGTCGCGTAGAGGGTCATCGCGGCCGTGGTGGCGGCGAGCGTGAAGGTGAAGATCTCCCGCCGGGCGGTGACGAGCGCGGCGACCAGCAGGAACGGGAACGCCCCGTAGACGTACCGCTCGGCGGAGTCCAGGTTGCTGCCGGTCAGCACGGCAGCCAGGACCAGGGCGCTCCACACCGGGTACGACACTGGCAGCCGGCGCGCCATGACCACCAGCCCCACGAGCGCCAGGAGCAGCCACGGCACGTGCAGCGCCGTGCCCAGCTCGCCGGAGAAGGCGCCCCGCGCCGCGTCCCACAGCACCGCCAGCGGGTTCGAGCTGCTGCCGTGACGTGCCGCGTCGCGCTGCAGCGTGAACGGCGCCAGCCCGTCCCCGTAGGAGTGCGCCGACCACAGCAGGTAGATGCCGGCGCCGGCCACCGGGGCGAGCACGGCGAGTAGTCGACGCAGCCCGTCGCGGGCGGTGAGCGTTCCAGCCGTAGGCGTGGTGGCCGGCGTGCCAGGGCCGGGGCCGGGGCCGAGCCGGCGGACGAGCGGCCAAGGCAGCCCCCGGGCCGCCTCGAGAAGCACCGGCACCGCGAGGATCAGACCGAGGGGGCGACACAGGCCGCCGAGCAGGCCGGCCACGGCCGCCAGTTCCCAGCGCCCGCTGCGGGCACCGAGGAACACCGCCACGGCCAGCAGCCCGGCGAGTGCCTCGGCGTACCCCATGACCAGGACGAAGGCGGGTGGAGCCAGCGCGGCGAGCCAGATGAGCCGGGTGGTCGCCTCCGGGGCGAACCCCTCGAACCGGGCGAGCCCCACCAGCAGCAGCGCGAAGACCAACGCGCACACGTTGACCACGACCAGGAGCACGACGCCGACGTGGGCGTCGGCTCCCGGCAGCTTCGACAACCCCCGCACGAGCAGCGGCAGCAGGGGAAAGAACCGGCGGCTCTCGGCCCCAGCGCCGCTGTACCCGACCTCGGCAATCGTCTTGTACCACCCGGCGTCCCAACCGAGCAGGTCGGTGGTGCTCAGCTGCGCGCCCTGCTGCCCGCGGGCGTTGTCGGCGATGTACCTGGTCAGCGCCAGGGCCGCACCGACCGCCAGCCGGGCCGCGAGCCAGGCGAGCACGACCTCGCGCAGTTGCCAGCGGTCCTCCCAGCGGGTGGCCGCATGCCGGCCGCCCATGCTGCCACCTACCCGATGATCATCCGGCAGGGCCTCGGTCGCGGTCAAGAGGCCCGGAACCGCAGCAGCGCGTAGTTCTCGTAGACCTTGGCCGGCAGACCCTGCTTCATGACCTCGTCCGCGAGTGGCCGGGCCTCCTGCAGGGTGGTGCGCACCACCGTGCACAGCTCCTCGTAGGTGCGGTATGACCCGGAACCGGCGAGAAAGACGGTGTGTTCCGGACCGGCCTCGGCGAGGGCGCGCCGGGCGATCGCGACCCCGTTGGCCGATTCGTTGCGCTGCTCGTAGTCGACCCAGTCGACCCGATCCGGCGGTGCGTAGGTCGGCACGACGTACACCTTCATCCAGTTCGGCACGGTACGGGCGAGGCCCGGTCCGAGCTGGTCCGGGCAGACCAGCATCACATCACCGGGCCGGGCGGTCCGCTCGAGGACCTGCGCGGCCTCGGTGGCCTGGCTCCGCTCCCGGTGGATGTCGGAGGTCCCGGCGAGCAGACCGGTCAGGGCGGCGACGGCGACCACTCCATGGAACACCCGCCGATCGGTGATGATCGTCGCGCCGAGCCCGATGACCAGCAGGAACGGCACGAAGGCGGTGGCGGTGTACCGGTCGGCCCAGGCGTTGCCGACCACCTTGCCCGCCGTCACCGCGACGACGAGTGTGCCGGTGGCCAGCAGGAACAGGGTCCGACCCGGTTCGAGACCACGCAGATCGAGAAGGATGAACCGGCTACCCGCGGGCCGGCCGGCGATGCCGGCGGCGGCGAGACCGGTGATCAGGAACAGCAACAGGCGACCCAGGGTCGTCGGGCCGCCGGCCCACTGGCCGTAGGCGTGGGAGATCGCGGCATAGCTGGCGGGCTCGCCCCAGGGGGTGCCGGTGTGGGCAAGCTGGTCGAAGAAGTCGGGCAGCCACGGGGCGAAGACCAGCCCGCCACCGACGATGCCGAGCAGCCCGAAGACCGGCCCCCGCCGCTGCGGGGTGAGGAAACGGGTCGGTGTCCGGTGACTGTGGGGGGCGCCCCGGCCCCGGCTTCCCGGGCTTCCCGGGGCGGAACGGTATCCGGGTACACCTGTCGGGCCCGGATCGTTCGCCGAGGCGGTCATGCCGCCCGGCACACCCGCCGGGTCCGCCGCGCCCGCCCCGCGCCGGATCTGGCGCGCGACCCACCACGGACGGGCCACCAGCAGCAGGACCAGCCACGTTCCGACCGTGAGCAGCAGGTAGAGGCACCAGTAATGGGTCAGCGCCAGGCCTCCCGCGCAGAGCGCCAGGGCGATCGTCGATCTGATCGACGGTGCCCGCAGGACGCGCTCCAACGCCAGTCCACCCAACGCGGTGAGCAACACGATGAGGCTGTACATCCGGGTCTCGGTCCCGAAGTACAACGCGAACGGCGACGTGAGGTACAGCACGACGCTGACCCGCGCCGCCCGCTCGCCGACCACGCGGCGGGCGAGCAGGAACAGCGGCCACGCCGCACCGATGTTGATCAGCGCGGACAGGGAGCGGACCGCGAAGGTGCCCTCGCCGAACGCTTTGATCCAGCCGTGGAGCACCAGGTAGTACAACGGCGGTGAGCCGTCCCGTAGCAGGCCGTCCCACATCGTGAAGGCCGACCCACGCAGGGGCAGGCGGGCGATGGCGACGCTCTGCGCCTCGTCCAGCCAGAGTGCCTGGCTGGCGGTGAACCGCACGATCACCGAGACGGCGAGGAGCACTCCCATCACCGCGGTGAAGATCCGTCCCGCACGGCCGGATGCGTTCCCGACCTGGTCGACCGGCTCGGGGATCTGCTCCGCCGGCCGGACCGCGACATCCGTCACGGTCAGTCCCTTCCGTCCACATTGACCGGACTGCGACGGGCCGGCCGGTAGACGATCGGCCGGCCGGGCAGGGCCGCATCCGGTACCAGTCTCGCGTGGCGCGCCCCTACGCCTCGATGATGTTCCGGATGGGTGATGGGACGCGGCCCGTCCCATCACCCATCCGATCCGTACCCGGTAATACCGGGTACGTCCCCGGCCATGCCGGCCGGCCCCGGAAGTGGAGCGGGCGCCGACGGTGAAACGCGCCCGACAACCTGCCCGACAACCTGCCCGACAACCTGCCCGACAACCTGCCCGACAACGCGCCTGACATTGTGGCGGCGTCCGTCGAACCCGTGCCCCGGACGAACCCGTCCCGGATGAATCCGTGCTCCGGACGAATCCTCCGTCAGGACCGGGCGATGCCCCGGGCCGGCGACGAAACCTCCTCGTGGTAATCCTCCTCGACGTTGACCTCCCACACATCGTGCTTGGTGCCGTCGATGATGTTCTGGACCGTGAGCATCGCGGTGAGCATCGAGTGGTCCTGATTGTTGTAACGGTGCATGCCGTTACGGCCGACCGGGTGGACGTTCGGCGTGTTCTCGGCCAGCCAGGCGCGGATGATATCGACGTTCTTCTTGTAGTGTAGGTCGTAGTATGGATATGCCTTCGGCATGCGTACGACGAAACCCTCTTCCACCTGCTGGGCCCTGATCAGACCCAGCTCGACGAGTTCTTTCGTCCCGAGCGCGACCAGTTCCTCATCGGAGGCGTTCCAGGTCTCGTCACCCTCGAAGACGAAGTACTCCAGGCCGAGGCAGGTACGCCCGTCCTTGACCAGGAATGGCGACCAGGAGGCGAAGTTCTGGATCCGGCCGACCTTGACGGTGGGGGAGTGGATGTAGATCCAGTTGTCCGGGAAAGCGGCCGAGGCCGGCACCACGAGGGCGATGGTGAGGAAGTCGCGGTACTTCAGCGCGTTCGCCGCGGCCAGCACGTGGGCCGGTGCCGGCGGGTCCATCACCCGGACGAGGGAGGAGAACGACATCGACGAGATGATCTCGTCGGCCTGGTACTGGTACTCGCTGCCGAGGTCGGAGCGCGAGGACTCCGGGGCGCCGGCCCCTGGGCCGTACCCGCCGGTCACGGTCGTGGTGACGCCGGTCGCGCGGCCGTCGGCATGGTGGATCTTGCGGACCTTCTCCTCGAAGACCACCCGGCCACCCTGCTTAATGATCTTGTCGGTGGCGGTCTCCCACATCATTCCGGGCCCGTACTTGGGGTACTGGAACTCCTCGATGAGGGAGGTGATCTCCTTCTGGTTCCGCTTCGGTAGGACCGCGTTCACGATCGCGTTCATCATGGACAGGCTCTTGATGCGCTGCGCGGCCCAGTCCGAGGGCATCTCGCTCACCGGAACGCCCCACAGTTTCTCGGTGTAGGTCTTGAAGAAGGTGCGGTAGAGCCGCCAGCCGAAACGGGCCACCAGCCAGTTCTCGTAGTTGCTCTGGTCCTGCGGCGGCCGGATCCGGGCCGCGGCGTAGGAGGCGATGCAGCGCGCCGCCTCGACCAGGCCAAGCCCGCCGAGCGCGTTTCCCGCCTTGAGTGGGTAGTCGAAGAACTTCCCGTTGTAGTAGATGCGGCTCGATCGGGGGCGCAGCAGGAAGTCCTCGTCCGGCAGGATTTCGTGCCAGAGCTTTTCGACCTCGGGAACCTTGGTGAAGAAGCGGTGGCCGCCGATGTCGAAACGCCAACCTTCACGCTGGGCCGTACGGCTGATTCCGCCGACGACCGAGTCACCCTCGATAATCGTCACGGGGACGTCCCGTTTCACCAGCTCCCAACCGGCGGTCAGACCTGCCGGTCCGGCTCCGATGACGACTACCTCTGGCTTTTCGGTCACTGTGCCGGACCTCTCCTCAACACACACTCATGGTCACTCGGGTGGACGGACACCGGGCATCGCGCCACCGGGACGCCGGGCCCCTGGGACCGGTCCTGGGTCGCAAGTGTTGCATGGCGCGAGCGGAGACCCGTCCGCACCCCCTCGACCTGTCCGCACCCCCTCGCCCCGACACGATGCGATGATCCGTTATACGTCCGCCCTATTCCCATAACGCGCCTCCGCGCCGCCTGATCGGGTGGGGCACTGGCATCGTGCGCACATGGGATTGTCGATACCCGGCCAACGGGCACCGCAGACCTCGCCTCCCCCGGACGGGCCGCTTCCTCCGGGGCGGGTGATGCCGGCGATTCTGGTCGGTTGGTGCGCGGTGGCCGGTGGCATCGCGGCCAAGGACGGTCGGTACGGCGCCTGGGCGCTGTCGAGTGTCCTGGTAGGTTTCGCGGCGGTGGTCCTGGCGGTCGTGGCCACCGCCGGCACCAGCAGCACCGCCGGCACCAGCAGCACCGCCGGCACCAGCAGCACCGCCGGCACCAGCAGCACCGCCGGCACCAGCAGCACCGCCGGCACCGCCGTGGCCGTGCGCCCGCGCGGGTGGTTCGGGGCGTGGCTGCTCGTGGCGGTCGTGATCGGCGTCGCGCCGCTCGTGCGCCGTCCCCGCTACTACGCCGCCGGCCGGTTCGCCACGGCGGCGGACGTGCTCGCGATCCTCGCGGGCCTGCTCGCCGCCGGGTCGATCATGGTCATGCTGCACCACGTCGGCCGGGGGCGTCGGATCGGCCGGGAGCACCACCGGGGCCGGGGCCGGCTCGATGTGCTCGCCTCTCCGTGGGTGTTCTGGCTGGTCCTGGCCTTGGCCTGTGCGGCGGGCGTCGCTACGATCCGCGCCGCGCCGACGCCCCGCATCGACGTCTTCCACCTGCTCCAGGTCTCCGCGGCCGGCCTGCCGCACGGGGCCGACATGTACCGGCAGCAATGGGCGCCGAGCCGGGCCGAGTACCCGGTCGACGGCCTGTTCGACGTCTACCCCTATCTACCGGTCACGTCCGTGCTCCTGGCTCCCTTCCGGCTTCTGCTCGGTGACGTCCGTTACGGCCTGCTGCTGGCCCTGGCGGTGGCGGCGGTCCTGATCCGCGCGGTCGCGGGACGGGCACCCGCGGCGCCGGCGGTGGCCGCGCTGCCGTTGCTGGTCGTCGTGTTCCCCGAGTCGATGTACGCCCTGCAGCAGTCCTGGACCGAGCCGTTGCTCGTGGCGTGCCTGGCGGCGACGGTGTGGGCGTCGACGAGCGGGCGGGGACGGGTGGCGGTCGTCACGTTCGCGCTCGCCCTGGCGACCAAACAGCACGTCGCGCTGCTGATCCCCCTGGCGGCGGGCTACCCCGCGTTCGGGCCCCGCCGGACGGCCTCGGCCGCGGCCGCGGCGGCGCTCCTCGTTGCCCCCTGGGTGCTGGCCGGTCCCCGGGACTTTCTCGACGACGCGGTCTGGACGAACCTCCACTACGAGGTGCTCGCCCACTCGCTGTCCCTGCCGGGCCTGGCGTCGCATTTCGGGGTCACGCTCGGATTCGGCTCGACCGCGGTCGCCCTCCTCGGTGCCTACACGGCGGCCTGGCGGGCTCGCGGGGACGCCACCGGGTTCTGCCTGGGGGCGGCGTTGGTCCTGCTCACCCTGAACCTGATGAACAAGCAGACCTTCTTCAACCACTACACGTTGCCGATGGGTCTGCTCGTGCTGGCCGTCGCGGCCCTCGCCGTCGACGACCCCGCCCGCGCCGTTGACGACCCCGCCCGCGCGGGCGGTCAGCGCAGCGTGGAGAACCGTTCCAGCGACGCGCCCTCGTACAGGTTGCGCCGCTCGACCTGCACGGTGCGGTCGCGCAGCGTGGCGAGTTGGTCGGACAGCACGGCGCAGGCGCCCTCCAGGAACCGGTAACCGTCCGCGCGGACGAGCAGCACGGCGTGGCCGGGGCCGGCCAGTTCGTTGACCTCGGCCGCGAAGCTGGTGCCGTTCGCCCGTTTCATCCGGTCGGCGTAGTCGACCCAGTCGACGAGCGCCGGGCCGGAACTGTCCGCGTACACGATCTCCCGTACCGTGACTTCGCCGTGCCGTTCGATTGCCCGGTGCACGGCCGGGCCGAGCTGGTCCGGGCAGTAGGCGACCACGTCTCCCGGCCGGGCCAGCGCGACGATCCGGCCCGCGATCTCCCCGGCCTGGGTGCGTTCGGTCCGGGCGAGCTGCCACCCGCCGAGCAGGCCGCTGAGCGAGGCGACGATCAGTACCCCGGCCCGCACCCGCCGGCCCGGCAGTTGGGCGATGCCGAGCGAGGCGAGCAGCAGGCAGGCCGGCAGGGCGATGCCGGTGTAGCGCTCGGCATATGCGCTGCCGCCGAACATGTTCACGCAGTAGGCCAGGACGAGGGGGACCAGCCAGATCGCGGCCAGGTAACGGCCCGGCACCCGGCCGGAGACCTTGACCGCGAGCTCCCGCCCGTCCGGACGCGCGGTCAGGCCGATGAGCGCGCCCCCGAGCAGCACGATGCCGAGCAGCGCACCGGTGGAGGTCGGGCCGGCCCAGTCGAAGACCGTGTCCAGCAGCACCTGGGCCTGCACCTTGGGCGCCCAGGGCGTTCCGGTGTGCAGCATCTGGAACAGGAACGACGGCATCCACGGCGCGAACAGCACGGCGGAAGCCGCCATCGCGGCGAAGGCCCGCAGGGTCACCTGCCGGTACTGGGGTCGCCGCCGGGCCTGTAGCAGCATGAACGCCGCCACGGTGAAGATCAGCAGGAACGTCCAGTAGTGGGTGTAGACGAGGGCGGCGGTCGCCAGCGTCAGCATCGCCAGCCGTGCCGGCTCGGAGCGTTCCAGCGCCCGCACGGTCGCGAGCCCGAACACCAGCACCAACAGGACGACCAGCGAGTACATCCGCGTCTCGCTGCCGTAGCGGATCGCGTAGGGAGAGCAGGCGAACATCAGCAGGGTCGCCAAGCCCACCCAGGCGTCGGCGTCGCGGCCACCGTTGCCGGCCTGGAAGGCCGTCCGGCCCACCCGCCGTCCGGCCAGCCACGCCGCCGGCAGCGTCGCCAGCGACAGCACCCCGGACAACGCCCGGACGGCGACGTCCCCGTCGCCGAACACCGCGATCCAGGCGTGCAGCAGCAGGTAGTACAGCGGCGGTGAGCCGTCGTGCCGCAGCGCGTCGAGCAGCTGTGGGACGGGGCGCGAGGCGATGGCGACCGTCAACGACTCGTCGAGCCACAGATGGCTGGGGGTGGCGAACCGCATCAGCGCGCCGGCGGCAACGGCGAGTATGACAGCGACTACCAGCAGCTGCGGGCTGGCCGCCGCGATCCGCGCCACGGCGGTGGTCGTGCGCGCGGTCCCGGGCGTGATGACCGTCCCGGTCGTGACATCGGCTGTGGCGCTGTTCGCGGCTGTGGCGCTGTTCGCGGCTGTGGCGCTGTTCGCGGCTGTGGCGCTGTTCGCGGCTGTGGCGCTGTTCGCGGCTGTGGCCACGACCGCGGTCGCGGTCACGTCCACCGGCGCCTGGGGGCGGCGGGGACCCGAGAGCACCGCCGGCCCGGATCCGGTGTCCTGGCCGACGGTTGGACTCCCGGATGCGTCTACGTTCACCATGCCCCCTCGTCTGCCACGATCTTGCCTCCTGTCAGAGAACCGCCTTCCGCCGGGTGGCCGCAGTCGCCTGCTGGCGGGGATGTACGCCCCGACACTTCAGACTGTCATCCGTTCGTCGCCGTCCCGTACGCGGGCTGCCTCCCCAGCGGTCGCGCCGCCCGCCCGCCGCGCGTCGGATCCGCCATCGGGCCTGCCGTCCGGCCCCCCGTCGGGATCTTCGTCGGGATCTTCGTCGGGATCGTCGAAGCCGCCGGCGGTCTGCCCGGCGAGCAGAGCCGGGAGCAGCGTCGTGCGGCGCCGTCCGCCCGAGCTCCGCACGGCGTTGCGGATGGCCGGGCCGTTCACGGCCACAATCGACAGGTGGGCCTGCGCCCGGGTCAGCGCCGTGTAGATCAGCGGACGGGTGAGCATCCGGCCGGCCTCCGGCGGGAACACGGCGACGACGGCGGGCCACTCGCTGCCCTGCGCGCGGTGCACCGTCACCGCCCAGCCGTGCCGCAGATCACCGAGGACACCGGCGGGCACCTCGACGACGCCGCCGGGAAACGCGACCCGCAGCGCACCGCGTTCGCCCAGCGCGACGACGGTGCCGATTTCGCCGTTGGCGAACCCGACGTCGATATGGTTCGCCGTGGCCACCACACGGTCCCCGATGTCGAACCCGGAGACGGCGCCGCCGCCCGGGTTCAGCGTGCCCTTCAACGCGGTGTTGAGCGCCGTGGTGCCTGCCGGACCGGCGTGCACCGGGGTCACGACCTGGATGTCCGCGACGGGAATGCCGAGCGCGCGGGGGATGGAGTTGGTGACGAGCTGGACGGTGCGATGCGCAGCCTCGCCGGAGCTGCCGGACGGCACCACCACGACCTCCCGGCCAGGCCCCGGCGGCGGCAGCTCCCCGCCGCGTACCGCGGCGGCCATCGTCGCGATGGCGCCGCCGTCAGCCTGTCGGTACAGCCGCCGCAGCTCGGTCACCGGGACCTCACCGGACTCGAGCAGGTCGGCGAGGATCTGCCCCGGTCCGATGCTCGGCAGCTGGGCCGGGTCCCCGACGAACATCAGGTGCGTGCCGTCCGCGCAGGCGTCGAGCAGCGCGGCGGCGAGCTCCGCGTCGAGCATCGACGCCTCGTCGACGACGACGAGGTCGGCGTCGATCGGGTTGTGCTCGCCGCGCGCGAACCCGCTGCCGCGCCCCTGGGCCTGCAACAGCCGGTGCAGGGTGCTCGCCGGCGCCCCGCACAGCTCCTCGAGGCGTTTGGCAGCCCGTCCGGTCGGCGCGGCCAGTGCGACGACCGCCTCGGCCGCCCAGGCCAGTCGTACGACGGCCGCGACCGTGCGGCTCTTGCCCGTTCCCGGCCCACCGGTGAGCACACTGACGCCGGACTCCAGCGCGGCGCGCGCCGCCGCGAGCTGGAGCTCGTCCAGCCCGGTCACCACCTCGTCGTTTGCCGGTCCGCCGTCGTTTGCGGGTCCGCCGCGGCCCGCCGCGGCGGCGTCCCGGTTCGTGTCCCCCTCGGTGCCATCGGCGCCGAGGGGGCTCTCGTCCCCCCCGTCCTTGTCGTCATCCTTGTCGTCGTCGAACGTCAGCGCCGTAGGAGGCGGGGCGGTGGCGGCCCATGCGGACACGGCCCGCCCCGCCGGATCGTCGTCGTCGACGGATCCCAACCCGTCGTACCCAGGCCCGTCGTACCCAGGCCCGTCATCGGGTCGGCGGCGGGCTCTGGGGGCGCCCGCGCGCAGCGGCTCGGCGGTCGCCGTCAGCCGTTCGATGCCGTCCGCGACGGACTGCTCGGCCATCGCGTACCGCTCCAGCGCGATCCGGTCGCCGACGGTGATGATCCGCCCGTCGTCGAGCGCCACGGTCAGCGCCGCGCTCGGATCGGCCACCCCCTCGCGCGCGGCGGCACGCAGCACCGCCTGCACGGGGCCCGCGGTGTCCCCGGCCCGGGAGGCGGCCCGGCCGAGCAGATGGGTGAGTACCGCCGGGCCCCGGCGCGGATCGTCGCGCTGCAGACCGCGGCGGCGGGCGAACCGGTCGGCCTGGGCGATCTCGGTGTCGGCGGCGGTCAGCAGCATCCACGGATCGGCCCGCAGGAGGTCGGCGGACGCGGGTCCCAGCAGGTCGGTCACCCCGCGCGCGAGCCGGGCCGGAAGATCCGCGGCGACGAGCAGTTCGACGACCGCGTACGTGCCCGCCACGGCGCGGAAGCTGTCGGCGAGCCGCCGGGCCCGCGGCCCGGTGACCCCCTCGACGGTGCCCAACCGGCCGACGTCGACGTGGTCGGGCCGGGTGATCCCGGCCGCGGGCAGCCGGCCGGCCGTCGTGCGGCCCAGCCCCGGCCACAGCCCCGCCCCGCAGAACGCGGCGAAGACCTCCTCGGGGTCCGCTGGCTGCGGGTCCGCTCGTGCCTGCGGGCCGACCGCGTCGGGCTCCGTGGTGGAAGCGGTCGTGTACTCGTCCGGCATGCCGGGAAGCGTAACGACGAACCGTTCCGCCGCTGTTGTAGCCCGCTGGGTAGCGTGGTATCCGGGACGGCGCTGTGGCGGCATGGCTGTAGGAAGGCGATGTCGCGTGTTCCGACCGATGCGCGTCCGGGCCCACCCGTGCGTCCGGGCCCACCCGTGCGTCCGGCCCGGCGGAGACAGTGAGCGTCAGCAACAGAAGGGACGGACCGGTTGACCACAGTCCTGCTGGTCCGCCACGGCCTGACCGCCGTGACCGGCAAGATCCTGCTTGGTTGGACGCCCGGCGTGGGGTTGGACGACCGTGGCCGCCGCCAGGCGTCGGACCTGGCGCGACGCCTCGCGGACATCCCGCTGGCGGCGATCGTCAGCAGCCCGCTCGACCGCTGCCGCCAGACGGCCGCGGCGATCGCCGGACGCCGTCCGGTCAGCGAGGCCAGCCCGGGCGGTCCGCGGCAGGTCGAGATCGACGAGCGGCTCGGTGAGTGCCGGTACGGTGACTGGACCGGGCAGGAACTGGCGACCCTGGCGAAGGATCCGCTCTGGGCGGTGGTGCAGAGCCATCCCAGCGCGGTCGTCTTCCCCGGTCCCGAGGGTGAGGCACTACGGGACACGCAGGCCCGTGGGGTGAGCGCCGTGCGGGAGTGGAACGAGCGGCTGGGCCCGGACGCCACCTGGTTGCTGTGCTCGCACGGCGACGTGATCCGCACGGTGGTCGCCGACGCCCTGGGCATGCATCTGGACATGTACCACCGGATCACCGTCGATCCCTGTTCCCTGACCGTGATCCGCTACAACGAGCGCCGCCCCTTCGTCCGGCGCATCAACGACACCGGCGGGGACGTCGTCGAGCTCCTCCCACCGCCGCTACCCCGGGCAGAGGGCTCCGCCGGGGCCGCCGACGCCGCGGCGTCGTCTCCCGGGTCCCGGAAGTCGCCGGAGCCGCCGGAGTCGCCGGGGTCCAGCGGACTCGACGTGGACGAGGTGATCGGTGGCGGTGCCGGCGGTTTCCGTCCCAGCGCCGGTGGTGGAACGGGCTGATCGGGCATGCCGCGCCGGATACACGTCTTCGNCCCGCCGCAGCGGTTCGTTGTGGGCACCGTAGGCCTTCCCGGCGCCCGATCGTTCTACCTGCAGGCCCGCGACGGGGCGCGGGTCGTCACCGTCGCGGTGGAGAAGGCACAGGTCGCATTGCTTGCCGAACAGCTGACCGAGCTGCTCGACGAGTTGGGCCGCCGCGGCGCGACGCCGCCGCCCGAGCCCGCCCCGGCCGACCCCGACCTGTCCCCGCTCGATCTGCCGATCGACGAGGAGTTCCAGGCCGCGACGATCGCGCTCGGCTGGGATCCGCGTGGCGGACGGGTCGTCATCGAGGCGCAGGCGACGGGCCTGGCCGACTCGATCGTCGGATTCTCCGACGATCCCGACGGGCCGGACGCCGTCCGGGTCCTGCTGGGGTCCGAGCAGGCGCGCTCGTTCGTGCAGCGCGCGGCGCGGGTCCTGGCCGCGGGCCGGCCCTCCTGCCCGTTGTGCGGGCAGCCGTTGGACGACGGTCACGTCTGCCCGCGCCAGAACGGTCATCTGCGTTGATGCGGCCGGCGAGGGGCGCCGGGCCCGCCCGCCGCGGGTGCGCGGTTCGTGGTAGCGGTGCGGTTCGTGGTAGCGGTGCGGTTCGTGGTAGCGGTGCGGTTCGTGGTAGCGGTGCGGTTCGTGGTAGCGGTGCGGTTCGTGATAGCGGTGTGGTCCGGTAGGCCGGACGGTGTGGGAGAGATGTCGCTCACCGTCCGGTCCGGTGACATCACCCTGCCGGACCGGACAGACTGAGGTGATGGGCGTCTCCGCGGCGAGTTCCACTCCGGGGTGGCGACCGCCACTGCATCCGATCGACGGGGGTGGCCTCGACGCCCCCGCCGCCCTCGACCTCCTTCGCCGCGGTGACCTCGAGATCACCGCCCGGCTGGTCGACGCGAGCAACACGACGCTCTGCTGCGACATCTGCGCCGACGGGGTGACCGGCCGCTGCGTCTACAAGCCGGTCCGCGGCGAACGCGCCCTGTGGGACTTCCCGGACGGCACCCTCGCCGCCCGCGAGCTGGCCGCCTACGAGGTCTCCGAGCAGCTCGGGCTTGGCATCGTCCCGCCCACCATTCTGCGTGACGGCCCGTTCGGCGAGGGCATGGTGCAGCTGTGGATCGACACCGACGTCACCGTGGACCTGGTGGCGCTGACCCGGTCCGACGACTCCCAGCTGCGCCGGATCGCCCTGTTCGACGTCGTCATCAACAACGCCGACCGCAAGGGTGGGCACCTGCTGCCGGCGCCCTCCGGCCGGATTCACGGCATCGATCACGGTGTGACCTTCCACACGGACGGCAAGCTGCGCACCCTGCTGTGGACCTGGCGGGGAAGGCGGCTCGACGCCGAGGAGACCGCCTTGCTCGACGACCTGCGTGAGGCGCTCGCGGGCCCCTTCCGGGACCGGCTCGAGGAGCTGCTCACGGTCACCGAGGTCGACGCCCTCACCGTGCGGGTCGACGGGCTTCTGGCCGAGGGCCGGTTCCCGTTGCCCTCGGGGGACTGGCCGGCGATCCCCTGGCCGCCGTTCTGAGCGGGTTCCGGTTCTGAGCGGGTTCCGGTTCTGAGCGGGTTCCGGTTCTGGGCGGGTCACCGGTGCGGATACAGGTGCGGGAGAACATGGGATGTCACCGTCGGTGACCCGAGGTGGATCGGCTTGGGATGCTGTCGGCTACGCTGCGGTTACTCTCCTTGTGCCCGCCGGAGAGTCGGTTCGCGGTTACTCTGACACGCATGCAGGCGTGGCCATCTCCTCCGATACGTTCTCTTCCCGGTCACGGGAAGCCACTGAGGATCTTCGATACGGCCACGTCGAGCGTACGCGAGTTGGCGCCGGCCGTCACCGCAAGGCTGTATGTGTGTGGCATCACGCCCTATGATGCGACGCATCTGGGGCATGCCTTCACCTACCTCACCTACGACCTCGCGCAGCGTGTGCTGCGAGACGCCGGGCATCACGTCCACTATGTACAGAACGTAACGGATGTCGATGACCCGTTGCTTGAGCGAGCCACCCGTGACGGGCTGGACTGGCGGGCCCTCGCCGACCGGGAGATCGACCTGTTCCGCGAGGACATGACCGCGCTGCGGATGTTGGCGCCGGACGCCTACGTCGGGGTGGTCGAGGCCATCCCGATGATCGTCGACATGGTGGTGGAGCTCGTCGACCGGGGCGCGGCCTACCAGGTCGACGACGACCTGTACTTCTCGATCGCCACCGCACCCGCCTTCGGGGAGATCTCGCATCTCAGCCGGGCCGAGATGCTGGCGATCTGCGCCGAGCGCGGGGGTGACCCGCGCCGGACCGGCAAGAAGGACCCCCTCGATCCGCTGCTGTGGCGCGCCCACCGCCCCGGCGAGCCGTCCTGGCCCTCGCCGTTCGGCCCCGGCCGGCCCGGCTGGCACATCGAGTGCTCCGCCATCGCCCGCCACTATCTCGGCGGGGTCATCGACATCCAGGGTGGCGGAACCGACCTGAGCTTTCCGCACCACGAGTGCAGCGCGGCGCACGCCGAGGTCGCCGCCGGCATCCGGCCGTTCGCCCGCAGCTACGTGCACACCGCGATGGTGAGCCTCGACGGCCACAAGATGTCGAAGTCGCGGGGCAACCTGGAGTTCGTCTCCCGGCTGCGCCGGGCCGGGGTGGATCCGGCGGCCCTGCGGCTGGCCCTGCTCGATCATCGGCACACCGAGGACTGGGAGTGGACGCCGGGCCTGCTCGACGACGCCGTGGACCGGATGAACCGGTGGCGGGCCGCCGTCGCCCTGCCCACCGGGCCTGACGCCATGGGACTGCTCGCCGCCGTGCGTGAGCGGCTCGCCGACGACCTCGACGCCCCGGGTGCCGTCGCCGCGGTGGACGCCTGGGTCGGCGCCGCGCTCGCTGATGCGGGCGGCTCCGCCGGTGCGGGCCCGGATCCCACCCATCAGGGGGGTCCGGTTCGCGGTTCTGGCGGTGACGTGCCCGCCTGGGGGGAGGCGCCCGCACTCGTGCGGCGCCTCGTTGACACACTGCTGGGCGTAGACCTTGAACCCGTCAGACCCAGAGGGAGCTGAGGATGGGAGCTCACCATCGCCGGGTGGATCCCGGGGCAGCGACCGAACGGCCCGCCTTCGACGAGGTCGCGCATGGCTACGACCCTCATCAGGTCGACGACTACCTGGCCACGCTGTGGCGTTACGCCAGCCAGGTGACCTCGCGCGCGGCCGCGGCCGAAAGCGCCCTGAAGCACGAGCGGGCCCGCAGCGCGAACATGGGCGTCGAGGGCCTGGCCGCGCAGGCCGGCGGTCGGATCGGCCAGATGCTGACCATCGCCCAGCAGGAGGCCGAGGAGATCGTCACGGGCGCCCGCCAGATCGCGGAGGCGGCGCTGGAAGAGGTGATCGAGGACGCCGGGGCGAACCACCCGATCGTGCGGGAGGCTCGGGAACAGGCCGAGAAGCTCCTCCTCGACGCCGTGGAGGAGAGCCGCCGGCTCGCCCGGGAGCGGCATGCCGAGCTGGAGGTGGAGATCGCCCGGTGCACCGCCTCGCTCGAGGCGCTGCGTCACCAGCAGGGTGAGATCATCGGCGCGATGCTGCGCCTGCGGGGGGTCCTGGCCTCCGACGAGGTGGACCGGGCGGTCACCGACCTGGCCCGGGCGGGTGCGGCCGCGCCGACGACGTCGGGCACGTCTGGGACGCCGGGCGGAGCCGGTCCTGCCGGTTTTCCCGCGGGCGGTGCGGTCCCCGCGGGCGGTGCGGTCCCCGCGGGCGGTGCGGGAGCGTCGGATCTTTCCGAGACCGCGTGGGCGACCGGTCGCGTCGCCGGCCCGGGGCGGCGTTCCCCGGGCCGGCATCGTCAGGCCGACGTCGCGGACGCGGAATCCCACACCCCGCCCACTCCGCGCGAACCGGTCACGAACTCGGCGAACGTGCCGTTCCGCCGTGGCGCCGACGAGGACATCATCGACGCCGAGATCGTCGAGGAGTAGCGAGATCGTCGAGGAGAAGGGTGGCCCGGTGGAGGTGCGGGGTGCGCCCTGGGCTCCCGGCCCGGGCGTACCCTCGCCCCCTTTCCTTCTTCTACCGATTCTTCTACCGAGCCGGCTCTCTTACCGGCCTTTACTGGCCGCGACGGCGCAGGTACCGTTCGAACTCCCGGGCGATTGCGTCCCCACTGGCCTCGGGCAGCGCCGTCTCGGGCTCGCGTGACTCCAGCGAACGGACGTACTCGGCGACCTCGGTGTCCCCGGCGGCGAGCTCGTCCACCTGCCGTTCCCACGCCTTCGCCCGCTCGGGAAGGTCACCCAGCGGGATCTCGATGTCCAGCAGGTCCTCCACTCGGCGCAGCAGCGCGAGGGTCGCCTTGGGACAGGGCGGGTTAGCCACGTAGTGCGGCACCGCCGCCCAGAACGACACCGAGGCGAGCTCGGCCCGTGCGCATGCCTCCCCGAAGACGCCGACGATGCCGGTCGGCCCCTCATAACGGGACGGCTCCAGCCCGAGTCGGGCAGCCGTCGCCGCGTCCCCGGCGGTTCCGCTGATCGGGACCGGCCGGGTGTGCGGCGAGTCAGCGAGCAGCGCCCCGAGGGAGATCACCATGTCGCTGCCGAGGGCGTGGACGGCCTCGATCAGCTCGTCGGTGAACCCACGCCAGCGCATGTTCGGTTCCAGCCCGCGGATCAGCACCAGGTCCGTCTCGGACTTCGGCGGCCGCGCCACCGACAGGCGGGTGGTCGGCCACGAGATCTTCCGGGAGGCCCCGTCGGTCCCGCTCACCGTCGGTCGGTTCACCTGGAAGTCGTAGTAGTCGTCGGGGTCGATAGCACCGATGACACGGGCCTTGAAGGCGGTCTCCAGATGCTCGACGGCGGCGGACGAGGCATCGGCCGCGTCGTTCCACCCTTCGAAGGCGGCTACTACGACCGGCGACCGTAGTTGACCGACGCCGGAGAACTCGATCACCTACCACCTCCTGCCGCCCCGCGGCGGCCCACTGCCCCCGTGACAGTGCAACGGTACGTCCTCACGGAGACGACTCCTGCCCAGAGCCGACATGCGTGACGTCAGCCTCCCTTATGGCCCGTGAGCCGGTGACCCGCGGACGACCACTGGTCGTCCACGGGGAACCTACGCTGGTCCAGTCTGCCGATGTTCTCGTGGGAACGCCTTTCCTCGGTCTCTCGATGGCGCTAGACCCGGGCGGATCGGACATCCATTCCGGATCGATGCGGTGGCTGCACCGTATCGGCTCTGAACGGATACCCGCCGTCGCGGGAATGCGAACGGCCCGGCCCAGGGCCGCCGCCGGACCGGCGTGCCCCAGCCCGTGTTTGTGCGGACCGCCGCGCCGAGCACACCCGCGCGGTCCGACGTCACGCCTCCGTTCCCGCAGCTGTGCCACCCCGACCGTGCCATCCGCGACCGTGCCACCCGCGACCGTGCCACCCGCGACCGTGCCGTGGGCAACCCGCCGGGACGCGTCCGGCATTCCCACCCCGCAATCATCACCATGCTGTGATCACCGTACCGTGATCACCGTCGTGCCCGTGGCCGACATCCTCGGAGGCGTCCGGACGGGAGGGTAAACCGTACCGGTGGTAGGAGAAACCCGTCCCGGTACTCTTGGCCAGTGCGCGGTGATCTGGTGTCCGTCCTGACCGAGCGTGTGCTGGTGGCCGACGGCGCCATGGGCCCCCTGTTGCAGGCGGCCAGCCTCTGCCTCGACTCGGTGAATTTCGAGGACGGCGACGGCCCGTCGCGCGCCGAGGAGTTCCAGCTCGTGCCGGAGCAGTCCACCTCGGCGATCATCCTGTGCCACCCGGAGGCGAAGTACTTCGCGGCCACGTAGGCACCGTGCGGTCAACCGGGCACCGTGCGGCCGGACGACCCTGAGCTACCGAGCTACCTGAGCTAGGAGTGGACGTGGGGAGCCTTGCGGCGGTTTTCTTCGACATGGATGGCCTGCTCGTTGACACCGAGCCGATTTGGACCATCGCCGAGCACGAGGCGGCGGCGCGGCTGGGCGGCGAGTTCACCCCGGCGATGAAACGAGCCATGATCGGCCACGGCATCGACACCGCCGTGCCGCTCATGGTGTCGATGCTCGGCCTGCCGGCGTCCGACGTGGCGCCGACGGCGGAGTTCCTGCTGCGCCGCTCCGCCGAGCTGTTCCGCGAGCCCGGTGCGATCGTCCCGCAGCCCGGGGCGGTGGAGCTGCTCGTCGCGCTGCGAGCGGCGGGTGTCCCGACCGCGCTGGTTTCCTCGTCCTTCCGCGACCTGATGGAGCCGGTGCTGCACGTCATCGGTGACGAGTTCTTCGCCGTGACGGTCGCCGGCGATGAGGTCACTCGCCGCAAGCCGGACCCGGAGCCCTACCTGACCGCCGCCCGGGTGCTCGGCGTCGACCCGGTTCGCTGCGTCGTCTTGGAGGACAGCCCGTCGGGAGCGCGCGCCGGGGTGGCGGCCGGGTGCGCGACCATCATGATCCCGTCCATGCCGGATCTGCTCGACCTGGCCGCTTCGGGGGCTTCGGGGGCCTCGGGGGCCTTGGAGGCCTTGGAGGCCTCGGGCGTCGCGGCTCGCGGCGAGCCGGTGCCCGCCGGGCTCGCGGCGCTCCTGGCGAGCCTGCACGACGTCACCCCGGACCTCATGGAGTCCCTCACCACCCCCCGCCTCAGCCCGCCCCTTCGCCCCAGCCGTCCTGGATGCGAGGTTGGGGGAGTAAGGCACGGTTTTGGGGGCGAAGACCGGGCGTAGGTCCCCCGAACGGCGTCGGAGGGGGTGTGGGGTTGGGTGGGTCAGACGGCGGAGATGGCGCGCAGGACGTCCATGCGAGCGGCGCGCCGGGCGGGGAAGACAGCGGCGAGCACGCCGAGGATCGCCCCGGTGAGGACCACGAGCAGGATCGTCCGTACCGGGTAGGCGAACGTGCTGATTCCCAGGGAGGCCAGCGCCTTCGTCAGCGCCCAGCCGAAGATGCTCCCGACGACGACGCCCAGCACGGCTCCGAAGACCGAGATGATCACTGATTCAAGGATGACCATCAGCCTCATCTGCGACCGCGTCATGCCGACCGCACGCAGCAGACCGATCTCCCGGGTCCGTTCGATTACCGAGAGCGCCAGGGTGTTGACGATACCGAACAGTGCGATGATGACCGCCAGGGCCAGCAGCACGTAGATGAACCCGAGCAGCTGGTCGACCTGCTTCTCCTGCTGTGCGACGAACTCGGACTGGTCCCGGACCTCCACCGTGGCGAACGACTTGACCACCGTGGCGATCTCGGCCCGGACCATCGCCGGGTCCGCCCCGCTCGCCCTCTTCACCAGGACGAACAGGTCGAGGTCATCGGTGGAGTGCCGGGCGAACTCGCTCGTGGAGATGATCCACTTGCCGGCCACCTGGCTCTTCTTGTAGGTGCCCACCAGAGTCAGCTCCGCGCGGCCGTCGGCGAAGGTGACCGGGACCTTCTGCCCCACCCGTAGCTGGTGGTCCGCGGCGGTGGAGTCCTCGGCCAGGATCGTGCCGTCGCCGAGGGCGTGGACGTCACCGGTCACCTCCTTGATGGCCAGCATCTTGACCAGGCCCGCTGGGTCGCCGGCCAGCACCTGGGAGCTCTGCCCGGAGATCTTCACCAGGCCGCCCCGAAGACCCGTGGCGATCTCGATGCCGGGCTTGCCGGCCAGCTCGCGAGCCACCTCACCGCTGAATCCCTGCCCGAAGTTCTGCGGGGTCAGGTAGAAGTCGGCACCGAGGCTGTTCGACACCGTCTCCCGCACCGACTCCTTGATCGACTGTCCGAGCACGGAGAAGGCGCTGACCAGGGCGAGTCCGATCATCAACGCGGAGGCGGTGGAGGCGGTCCGGCGCGGGTTGCGCATCGCGTTCTCCCGGCCGAGTCGGCCGGTGGCCCCGAACATCCTCGCCAACGGTGCGCCGAGGACCCGGGTGATCGGTCCGGACAGCAGCGGTGAGAGGGTGGCGACGCCGAGGAAGATCCCCGCCGCGCCCACCCCGACGGCGGTGGCTCCCGGCTTGCCCGCCGAGGCGGTGCCGAGGATCAGCAGGACGATGCCGAGCGCGGTGAGCACCGACCCGGCGATCGCCCGGGAGCGCAGCGAGCGGGTCGGCAGCACGTAGGTCTCCCGCATCGCCGCGATCGGTGGCACCGACGCGGCCTTGCGGGCCGGCACGAACGCCGCCGCAGCGGTGATGAGCACGCCGACGGCGTAGGCGATCACGACGGTGCGGGGGCGGAAGACCAGCGCACCGCTGGGCAGCGCCACGCCGAACACACCGACGGCGACGCGCAGCAGCAGCGCGAGCCCCGCGCCGGACACCAGGCCGACAGTGGCCCCGGCGAAGCCGACCAGTGCCGCTTCGACCTGCAGGGACACCTGGACTTGACGTTTGCTCGCCCCGATTGCTCGCAGCAGGGCCAGCTCCCGCACCCGTTGGGCGACGAGCATCGTGAAGGTGTTGAAGATGATGAAGGCGCCAACGAAGACCGAGATGGCGGCGAAGATCAGCAGAAAGGTGGAGAAGCCGCTGACGGCGTTCTGCACAGCGCTGGCGCTCTCGTCCGCCAACTGCCTGCCGGTGATCGCCTCGACACCCGGTGGGAGTGCGGCGGCGACCCGGGCCCGCAGCTCCTCCTGGGTCAGGCCGGGCCCGGCGGCCAGGTGGATCGCGCTGAACCGGTCGGGCGCGAGCAGGACCCGCTGGGCGGTGGCGGTGTCGAACGCGGTGACAGCGGCGCCCCCGAGACTGTCCTGACCGCCGATCCGGAAGGTGCCGACCAGGGTGTACCGCGCGGGCGGACCCTTGGTCTGCACCGAGATCTTTGCCCCGAGCGACAGATGGAGCTTCTTCGCGGTTGCCCGGTCGACGACGATCTCTCCGGGGCCGGGCGGGCGACCCTCGGCGATCTCCTCCGCCGAGGTGGGCTGACCCCCGGTCCAGTTGATACCGATCCCCGGCGCACCGTTGGTGTTCGAGGGCTTGCCGGTGGCCGGGTTGACGAGGACGGCCTGGCCGTTGACCTTGCCGACCGCCACCCGCACCCCGTCCACTCCGGCGGCGGTGGAGACGAGCGAGGCCGGCAGCGGAGGGCGGCCGACGTCGCTCGTCGGGTCGATGGCGTTGACCGAGCGCACGGCGACGCTGACGTTCTTGTTGATGTCGGCGAAGAGGGTGTCGAACGTCCGGTTGAGGGTGTCGGTCAGGACCAGGGTCCCGGTCACGAAGCTCACCCCGGCGACGACCGCCAGCATGGAGAGCACCAGCCGGACCTTGCGGGCCAGCAGACTCTTGAGGGTGGCGCGCAGCATCGGCTCAGGCCCAGCCCGCCGGCTCCGTGCCGTCCGGGTGGTAACTGTCCCCCCCGCCGTCGACACGGCCGGGGTCGGTGAGCGGAGGCCCGCCGCCAGGCCTCGGCACCGGCCGGTGGTGGGAGCGGCCGGAGTAGTACTCCTCGCCGTGGCGCGTGCCGCCGACCCGCCTTGACGCCGGCTGCCCACCGGCGTCGGGCCCGAGGTCCGGGGCGGGGATCGCCTCGAACTGGCCGGTGCGCCGCTCCGGGTAGTGGCCCTGGTAGGGATCGTGCTCGTCTCGCCCGTAGGTCGGCTGGTCCGGGTAGGCCTGGTCCGGGTAGGCTTGGCCCGGGTAGGCGTAGTCGTCGTAGTCACCGGCAGGCCCGTAGCGACCGTCGGTGTCGTTATGGTCGTCCCGGTCGTCGGCGATCTCGCCGTCGGCCGCCAAGCCGCCCGTGGCGGCGTCGAGGTGCTTCATCCGGTCCAGCACCTCCTCCGCGGTCGGGTTCGCGATCGCGTCAACGAGTCGACCGTCGGCAAGGAAGATCACTTCATCCGAGTAGGACGCCGCCGTCGCGTCGTGGGTGACCATGACGATCGTCTGCCCGAGTTCGGAGACCGAGTCACGCAGGAACGACAGCACCTCGGCTCCCGACCGGGAGTCAAGGTTGCCGGTCGGCTCGTCGGCGAAGATGATCTCCGGCCGGGTGACCAGGGCCCGCGCACAGGCGACCCGTTGCTGCTGACCGCCCGAGAGTTCGCTCGGCCGGTGCTTCAACCGCGGTGCGAGACCGACCGCGTCGATGACGGTGCGCATCCAGGCCCGATCCGGCGAACGCCCGGCGATGCTCAACGGCAGCGTGATGTTCTCGGCCGCGGTCAGCGTGGGCAGCAGGTTGAACTGCTGGAAGATGAACCCGATGCGGTCGCGACGCAACCGGGTCAGTTGCTTGTCGGACAGCCGGGACAGGTCCACGTTGCCGATGAAGACCCGTCCCCGGGTGACCGTGTCCAACCCGGCCAGGCAGTGCATCAGCGTCGACTTCCCCGACCCGGACGGCCCCATGATCGCGGTGAATCGGCCGCGGGGGAAGGCCAGGTCGATCTCGCGCAGTGCCGTGACGGTGGTGTCACCGGAGCCGTAGACCTTCGTCAGCCTGGCGGCGCGGGCCGCGGGTGCGGCGTCCGGTCCGTCTTCTCGCCGGCCGCCCGGGTGCTCGGGAACCCGGCCGTCACGGCCGGCACCGTACTCGCCGGGCCGCGACCCGCGGTCCTCTCGGCCGGGCGGGCTGCCCGCGACCGCGCCCCGCTTCCCGCCTCGGGACGATCCGGTCCGTCGGGCCATCGTGATGTCCTCTCCCTCGCGGCGCGCCGTGTCCCTCTCGACACGGTCCCTCTCGACACGTCGTGCCTGCCCTGCCTGCGCTCGGCCCCGACTGACCTGGGACGGCTGTTCGGCTACCGTGGTCGATCTCCCCAACGACCGAACGATGATCGGCATCTCGCCGTCGCTGACTGTACCGCCGGCAGTATTGAAGGTCCGACCAATATTACTTTTGGTGATCGGGCGATATGGCATGCCTCCGAGGACGCCCGGTGGAGCCACCGCCGCCGGCGAGCTGAGGATGCCGGCACCGTAAACGGGCTGTCCGCGGGGAACGGGGTCCGGACGGGGTCCGGCCTGAAGACCGCCATCAGCCGTCCGCCTCGCAGACGGTGGGGGCGGTCTCGTCGAGCGGCACCGCGGATGTCTGCTGCGGTAGCGGTGGTGGGGTGCCGCCGAAGGCTGGGCATCGAGCCTGATGGTCGCACCAGGAACACAGTCTGTTCGGGGTGGCGCGCCAGTCCCCGGTGCGGTGCGCGCGGTCGATCGCCGCCCACAGGGCCTCGATCCGTCGCTCGGCGGCCCGCAGGTCGGCCTCGTCGGGGGTGGCCCGCAGCCAGGTGCGGTCACCGAGGTAGTACAGCCGCAGCTCGCGCGGGATCACCCCACGGATCCGCCAGAGCAGCAGGGCGTAGAACTTCATCTGGAACATCGCCGAGCTCTCGAACGCCGGGCCGGGCGAGCGGCCGGTCTTGTAGTCGACCACCCGCAGGGCGGGTCCCTGCGCCGTGGTCGCCTCGTCAAGCCGGTCCAGGTAGCCCCGCAGCCGCAGGCCGGAGTCGAGCACGTGCTCGACGTACAGCTCGCGGGCCACCGGCGCCAGCCGTGACGGATCCTCCAGCGCGAAGTATCCGGCGAGCAGTTCGCGGGCCGACTCCAACCACGCCGCCAGTTCGTCGCGGCCACCGAACAGCGCCTCGACCGCCGGCTCGCGGGCGCGCACCGTATCCCAGGCCGGCTCGACCAGCTCCCGCGCGGCCTGCAGGGTACGCCGGGACGCCGGGAGATCGAACAGCTTCTCCAGGACCGCGTGCACCACGGTCCCGCGGGTCGCGGCCTCGCTCGGCGGCTCGGGGAGCCGGTCGACGACCCGGAACCGGTAGCGCAACGGACAGTTGACGAAGTCCGCCGCCCGCGACGGTGACAGCGAACCGATCAACGGCCGGGGTGCGGCCGACGCCACCGATCCCGGGATGGCAGGAGAGCGCTGCGTCGAGGTCATGTCCTGGACCCTAGATCCCCCTACCGACATCTTCGCCACTCGGTCCCGGACGACGGGTCGGGGTATGGTCCGTAGCATCGGATCCATGGCGGATCAGCACGGCGGCGCGGGTTCGGGCGGCGCGGGTTCGAGCGGCGCGGGTTCGAGCGGCGCGGGTTCGAGCGCCCACGGCGGCGCGGGCCCGGCGGGGCAGGCTCCGAGTGAGCGACCCCCCGGCGTGCCGGTCGGGCGGATCCGCGGTGTTCCCATCGTCATCTCGCCGTTCGCCCTCGTCTTCGCCGTCCTCGTCGCCTACCTGCTCTCCGGCTCGATCCGCGACCGGCTGCCGCTGGCGTCCGACGGGCGGATCCTCGCGCTCTCCTCGTTGATCTCTATCGGCTTCCTGGCCTCCCTGCTCGCCCACGAGATCGGTCACGCTCTGACGGCGCTGGCGTTCGGTCACACCGTGCGGTCCGTGACCCTGCACGGCTTCGCCGGGTTCACCGAGTTCGAGCCGGAGCCCCGCAGCGCCGGCCGCGAGTTCCTGATCGCCTTCGTCGGCCCGGCGGTCAACGGGGTGCTGGCCGCCGGCTGTCACCTCGGCCTGCTCGGCCTCGACGACACCAGCGACGCCGCCGCGGTCCTGCACGATCTCGGACTCATCAACGCCGCGTTGTTCCTCTTCAACCTGGCACCGGGCCTCCCGCTGGACGGTGGACGGGTGGTCGTCGCCGCGGTGTGGGGTCTGACGCGCGACAAGCTGCGGGGGCTGCGGGCCGGTGCCTACGGCGGGTTCGTCGTCGCCGCCGGCCTGGTCGTCTGGGGTGCGTCGACCTCCGACGGCATCGGCATGGTGTACACCTATGCTCTGGCGGGCTTCCTCGCGTTCGCGGCCTACCAGTCGCTGCGCGCCGCGCAGGTGCGGGAGCGGCTGCCCGGCCTGTGCGCCGGTCGCCTTGCGCGCCGGACGCTGCCCGTCGAGGGTGCCGTTCCGCTGGCGGAGGCGCTGCGGCGAGCTCAGGAGGTCGGCGCCACCGCCGTCGCGGTGATCGACCGTGACGGCAGCCCCCTGAAGATCATGAATGGCTCCGCGGTCGACGCGCTGCCGGAGCATCGGAGACCCTGGATGACCGTGGATGAAGTGAGTCGGGTGATCTCGCCCGGCATGGTCCTCGACGCCGATCTGGAAGGCGAGGCCCTGCTGGCGGCCGTGCAGCGGGTGCCGGCGTCGGAGTACCTCGTCAAGCAGGCGGGCCGCCCGGTCGGCGTGCTCGCGATGGTGGATCTCGTCGCCCGTATCGATCCGGCCGCCGCCGCCCGCATGGTGGCGTCCCGGTGAGCGCCCCGCCCGACGAGTCGGTGTCCCCGGGGCAGGTGCCGTCCCTGGCCGGCGGTTACGCTCCGCCTCCGACCGGCGCCGCTCATCGCCGAGGCCTGTTCACCAAGGGTGACCGGGTGCAGCTGACTGATCCCAAGGGGCGCCGGCACACCGTCGTCCTCGAACCGGGCAGGCAGTTTCACACCCACCGGGGAGCCGTCGAGCACGACGCCCTGCTCGGCCGGCCGGAGGGGATCGTCGTCACCAGCACGGGTGGTACCGACTACCTGGCGCTGCGCCCGCTGCTCGTCGACTTCGTGCTGTCCATGCCGCGCGGGGCGACCGTGGTGTACCCCAAGGACGCGGCGCAGATCGTCACCTACGCGGACATCTTCCCGGGCGCCAGGGTGCTGGAGGCCGGCGTCGGGTCCGGGGCGCTGTCGTGCTCGCTGCTGCGTGCCATCGGCGACTGCGGGCGTCTGGTCTCCTACGAGCGGCGCGCGGACTTCGCCGAGATTGCCCGGCGCAACATCGAGGCGTTCTTCGGCGGCCCGCATCCCGCCCACACCGTGCTGGTCGGGGAGCTGGCCGAGACAACCGAGCGTGACGTCGACCGGGCTGTCCTCGACATGCTCGCGCCCTGGGAGGTCGTTGACGCCGTCAGCGCGGCGCTGGTGCCCGGCGGGGTGGTCTGTGCCTACGTCGCTACCACCACCCAGCTTTCCCGGATCGTCGAGACGCTACGGGCGCACGGCACGTTCACGGAGCCCGCGGCGTGGGAGTCGATAATGCGGGACTGGCACGTCGAGGGTCTGGCCGTGCGGCCTGGCCACCGCATGGTCGGCCACACCGGTTTCCTGGTGACCGCGCGGCGCCTCGCCGAGGGGGTCACTCCTCCGGTGCGCCGCCGCCGGCCGGCGAAGGGCGCGCCGATCGGGATCGATCCCGCCTCCGAGACCGCCCCCGAGCCCAGGGCCGAGACCGAGCCCAGGGCCGAGACCGACCGATCCCGGGACGCCGACCCAGGGTCGGCGACGATCCAGCCGATGTGACGTATCCCATGGGGTCCCATGGGGCAGGCCATTCCCATGGGGTCCCATGGGGCAGGCCGTGGTCGCGAGTGTACCGGCCGGCCGGGCCCATCGTCAGCCGACGGGCCCGCCGGCCTCCAGCGTGCCGTCGGGGCGTTCCACGTAGATGCACGTCCCCGGACACTCGTCGGCCGCGTCGACCACCGCGTCGACGAGCGGCAGCGGCACCGGGACGTAGGCGCCGGGCTGCGTCTGCAGCTCGCCCGCGCTGTCCTTGACGTAGGCCAGACCGTCGACGTCGAACTCGAAGACGGCGGGAGCGAGTTGCGCGCACAGACCGTCGCCGGTGCAGGCATCCTGGTCGACCCGCACCCGCAGGTCTGCCGAAACGCCCGGCTTCGCTGGAGTTGCCACAGGGCTCCGATCTTCTGTCAGCATGGCACCGTAACCCGCTGTTTACGGCAAAGCTGGATCGTCCTTGCCCGACCGGCCTGCCAGCGGCGGTCACAACGGTAGTGTGGGTGCGTCCCGGTCAGCACGGGGGAGGTGGAGGCGCAGTGTCCGGTCCCCGTTCGGGCTCTGGCTCCGATGGGAGCACGGGTCGTCCAGGTGATGCCGAATCACGGCGGTCGGCGTACGAGAAGGAAACACACGAGCTCACGACGCAGGTCGCCTTCCTGGAAGAGGAAGTGGCCATGCTGCGGCGTAAGTTGTCCGAATCGCCCAGGCAGCTCAGGGTGCTGGAGGAACGGCTCGCGGAGATCCAGGCGGAGTTGTCGGCTGTCACGGGACAGAACGACAGGCTCGTCGCGACTCTCCGCGAGGCGCGAGACCAGATCGTCACCCTGAAGGAGGAGGTCGACAGGCTCGCGCAGCCGCCCAGCGGCTACGGGATCTTCGTCTCCTCCTACGAAGACGGCACCGTCGACGTGTTCACTCAGGGCAGAAAGCTCCGGGTGACCGTGTCGCCGAGCGTCAACATCAGTGATCTCTTGCCCGGCCAGGAGGTCATGCTCAACGAGGCGCTGAACGTGGTCGAGACGCGCGCGTTCGAGCGGCAGGGTGAGATCGTCCTACTCAAAGAGGTCCTCGAGGGTGGGGACCGGGCGCTGGTGCTCGGTCACACCGACGAGGAGCGGGTGGTCATGCTGGCCCAGCCGCTTCTCGATGGACCGATCCGGTCCGGGGACTCGTTGTTGATCGAGTCCCGTTCCGGCTACGCCTTCGAGCGGATTCCCAAGTCCGAGGTCGAGGAGCTCGTCCTCGAAGAGGTTCCCGACATCGGCTACGAACAGATCGGCGGCCTGAAGAGCCAGATCGAGTCGATCCGGGACTCGGTCGAGCTGCCGTTCCTGTACAAGGAGCTCTACCGGGAGCATCAGCTCAAGCCACCGAAGGGTGTGCTGCTCTACGGCCCGCCCGGCTGCGGCAAGACGCTGATCGCCAAGGCGGTCGCCAATTCGCTGGCCAAGAAGGTCGAGGCGAAGACCGGCGGCCAGGGCACCGGTCGGGCGTTCTTTCTGAATATCAAGGGTCCCGAGCTGCTCAACAAGTTCGTCGGCGAGACCGAGCGGCAGATCCGGCTGGTGTTCCAGCGGGCGCGTGAGAAGGCGTCCGAGGGAATGCCGGTGATCGTGTTCTTCGACGAGATGGACTCGATCTTCCGGACCCGTGGCTCGGGGGTGTCCTCGGACGTGGAGAACACGATCGTCCCGCAGCTGCTCAGCGAGATCGACGGCGTCGAGCAGCTCGAGAACGTCATCGTGATCGGCGCGTCCAACCGCGAGGACATGATTGATCCGGCGATCCTGCGGCCGGGTCGGCTCGACGTGAAGATCAAGGTGGAGCGGCCCGATGCCGAGGCGGCTCGGGACATCTTCGCCAAGTACGTCGTGCCGGAGCTGCCGCTCTACCCGGATGACCTGGCCGAGTTCGGCGGTAACCGGGAGGCGACCGTTCAGGCCATGATCCAGCGCGTGGTCGAGCGGATGTACGCGGAGAGCGAGGAGAACCGCTTCCTCGAGGTGACCTACGCCAACGGCGACAAGGAGGTCCTGTACTTCAAGGACTTCAACTCCGGCGCGATGATCGAGAACATCGTCGCCCGGGCCAAGAAGATGGCGGTCAAGGAGCACATCGAGGGCGGGCAGAAGGGGCTGCGCATGCAGTACCTGCTCGCCGCCTGCATGGACGAGTTCAAGGAGAACGAGGACCTCCCGAACACGACCAACCCGGACGACTGGGCCCGGATCTCCGGGAAGAAGGGCGAGCGGATCGTCTACATCCGCACGCTCGTCACCGGAACGAAGGGTACCGAGGCCGGCCGTTCGATCGACACGATCGCGAACACCGGCCAGTACCTGTAACGGTCGCAGTAGTACCTGTAACGGCCGTTATCTGTAAGGGGCTCGGGTCCCGTGTTCCGCCCAACGGCGGGACACGTGCCACCGCCGTGACCCCGGGGTCACTCGGCCCCGGGGTCACGGCGGTGCTCTGGGTGGCATCGCGGCGTTGCGTTGGGCATCGCGGCACTGGCACCCCTGGGTGTATCCTCCCGCCCGCATCCGCGGTGGACGCCGGTCGGTCGGACTACCGTGTCGCCACCGAATTCTGACGATAGGCGTGGCTGCGGACGTGTCATCCCGAGCGGCCCAGAGCAAACAAGGCAGACGTCCGGCTAACCGACCGCCCGTGTAGCACCTACGCTTGCAGAGTGAGCGCGCGTCGGATCATGGGGATCGAGACCGAGTACGGCGTATCGGTGCCCGGTCAGCCGAACACCAATCAGATGTTGGCTTCGTCGTTGGTGGTGAACTCGTATGCCAGTCGAACATCGGCACCGGGTAGCCGCGCCCGATGGGACTTCGAGGAGGAGTCACCGCTGCGCGACGCCCGGGGCTTCGAACTGCCCCGCGAGCCGGCGGTCGATCCGAGCGCCCCGGCCAACGAGGACGATCTCGGCTTGGCCAACGTCATCCTGACCAGCGGGGCGCGGCTCTACGTCGATCATGCGCACCCGGAGTTCTCCTCGCCCGAGGTCACCAACCCTCGCGACGCCGTGCTGTGGGACAAGGCCGGGGAGCGGGTGATGGCCGAGGCCGCCCGCCGGGCGTTGTCCGTGCCCGGCTCCAAGCCGGTCTACCTCTACAAGAACAACACCGACAACAAGGGCGTCTCGTACGGATGCCATGAGAACTACCTGATGGCACGGTCGACGCCCTTCGGGGAGATCGTCCGTAACCTCACCCCGTTCTTCGTCTCCCGTCAGGTCGTCTGCGGGGCCGGGCGGGTCGGGATCGGTGTCGACGGCCGGGAGCCGGGGTTCCAGATCAGCCAGCGGGCCGACTTTTTCGAGGTCGAGGTGGGGCTCGAGACCACGCTGAAGCGGCCCATCATCAACACCCGGGACGAGCCGCACGCCGACCCGGAGAAGTACCGCAGGCTGCACGTCATCATCGGCGACGCGAACATGAGCGAGGTCGCCACCTACCTGAAGGTGGGAACGACCTCCCTGGTCCTCTCGATGATCGAGGACGGCTGGTTCACCGCGGACCTGTCGGTGGACGGGCCCGTGGCGGCGCTGCGGGCGATCTCGCACGATCCCTCCCTCAAGCATCTGGTTACTCTGCGCGACGGTCGTCGGATGACCGCGGTGCAGCTGCAGATGGAGTACTTCGAGCAGGCCCGCAAGTACGTCGAGGACCGGTTCGGTGCCGACGTCGACAGCCAGACCGCCGACGTGCTCTCCCGCTGGGAGTCGATCCTCGGCCGCCTCGAGGTCGACCCGATGAGCTGCGTCCGCGAGCTTGACTGGGTCGCGAAGCTGTCGATCCTGGAGGGCTACCGGTCGCGGGACGGCCTGGCCTGGGACTCGCCGCGGCTGGAGCTCGTCGACCTGCAGTACCACGACGTCCGTCCGGACAAGGGCCTCTACAACCGCCTGGTGGCCCGGGGCCGGTTCGATCTCGTCGTCAGCGAGGAGGAGGTCACCCGGGCGATGACCGAGCCTCCTGAGGACACCCGCGCCTTCTTCCGGGGCCGCTGCCTCGCGCTCTACCCGCAGCAGGTCGCCGCCGCGTCCTGGGACTCGGTCATCTTCGACATCGGTCGGGACTCGTTGCAGCGGGTGCCGACGCTGGAGCCGCTGCGCGGCACGAAGGCGCACGTGGGCGAGCTGCTCACCCGCTGCCCCACGGCGAGTGATCTGGTGGACGCGCTCGCCGGCCGCTGAAAGCCGGCGCCGATCCCGGTCGGGAGAGCCGGCGCCGATCCCTGGCAGGAGGTTCACGTTGCGCCCTGGGCGGACGTCGCGACGTAGCGGCTGGTTCGTGATGGAGTGGACCTCTCACCGATCGAACGGATGGTGTCGGTGGGGCGGGATAGTGTCGCGCCAGGCGATCGAAGGAGGGCTTCATGGCCACCAGGGACAGCGGCGGCGGGCAGCAACGCGCGGACCGTCGGGCGGAGGAGATCGACGACGTCGCGACCGAGGACACGAGTGCCTCCGACCTCAAGGAGCGGCACGAGAAGCTGTCCGAGGACGTCGATTCCCTGCTCGATGAGATCGACGACGTCCTGGAGGAGAACGCCGAGGAGTTCGTGAAGGGCTATGTCCAGAAGGGCGGCCAGTAACGGCCGTCTGGTAGCCGGCCGTCTGGTAGCCGGCGGTCCGGTAGCCGGCGGTCCGGTAGCCGGCGGTCCGGTAGCCGGCGGTATCGGGCGCCGTGGATGACGCCCGGCGGTGGTAGCTCTGGCGGGGTCGACGCCGCCGGGTGAGGCCGCGTTCCGCGGGGGTCCGGCGCCGCACCGCCCGCGTGCCCCGGTGCAGGTCGGCGGGCCGCACGCGCGGCCGTGACCGCCTTCCCGGCCGACCCGTTCGACCGGCCTGCCCGCCAGCTTCGGGGGGCGATAGCCCTATGTTGTGCTTCATCTGTAACGTCGGGCCGGGAGCCTCGGGGACGCCCCGGGCGCGCGGCCCACGTGACCGACTATCGGAAGGGGGATGCGTGGCTGATCCATTGGGGGCCGCCGGGCGCCTACCGGCTGTGTTCATGACGCCGGGAACATCGTCGTTCGCCGATTTCCTGTCGCGGTCGGCGCCGCACCTGCTGCCGGGGGCCCGGAGTGGCCTGCCGGGGCCGGTCACCGAGGTGGCGCACGGCACGACGATCGTGGCGGTGGCGTTTCCCGGTGGCGTGATCATGGCCGGTGACCGGCGCGCGACACAGGGGCACATGATCGCTCAGCGGGACGTCGAGAAGGTCCATCACGCCGACGACTACTCCTGTGTGGGGTATGCCGGCACCGCCGGGGTCGGCGCCGAGCTGATCCGGCTGTTCCAGGTGGAGCTGGAGCACTACGAGAAGATCGAGGGGTCGACGCTGAGCCTGGACGCGAAGGCCAACCGGCTGGCGGCCATGGTCAAGGGGAACCTGCCGATGGCCCTGCAGGGCCTCGCCGTCGTCCCGCTGTTCGCCGGGTACGACCTCGACACGGGCAAAGGGCGGATCTTCTCCTACGACATCGCGGCGGCGAAGTCGGAGGAACGCACGTACGAGTCGATCGGTTCGGGCTCGGTGTTCGCGAAGGGTTCACTGAAGAAGCGGTTCCGGTCCGATCTCAGCCAGGACGACGCCGTCCGGATCAGCGTCGAGGCCCTCTACGACGCCGCCGACGACGACTCGGCGACCGGCGGGCCGGACGTAATCCGCAAGCTGTACCCGATCGTCGCGGTCGTGACGGCGGACGGCTACCGTCGCTATGCCGACGATGAGATAGAACCGGTGGTGACGGCCATCATCGCGGACCGTTCGACGAACTCGGGAGGCTGACGTGACCATGCCGTTCGGATACGCGAGCCCCGAACAGCAGGTCCGCGACAAGTCCGAGTACGCGCGCAAGGGCATCGCGCGGGGTCGCAGCGTCGTCGTCCTCACCTACGAGAACGGGATCCTGTTCGTCGCCGAGAATCCGTCGGCGACCCTGCACAAGATCAGTGAGATCTACGACCGCATCGCGTTCGCCGCGGTCGGCAAGTACAACGAGTTCGAGAACCTGCGGACGGCGGGCATCCGCCTCATGGACTCGCGTGGCTACATGTACGACCGGCGTGACGTGACCAGCCGCGCGCTCGCCAACGCCTACGCGCAGACCCTCGGTGCGATCTTCAGCGAGAGCGTCAAGCCCTACGAGGTCGAGATCGTCGTCGCCGAGGTCGGCACCTCGATCGCCGACGACCAGATCTACCGGCTGACCTATGACGGGTCGATCGCCGACGAGCGGGGTTTCGTCGCGATCGGTGGCGCCTCCGAGCAGGTCACGACGTCGCTGAAGGAGCATCACCGGGACGGCCAGCCGCTCGCCGAGGCGCTGCGTGTCGCGGTGCAGGCCCTGACCGTCGGGGTGCCCCCGGGCCTGCCGCAGAACGGCGAGCGGGTCCTCGCGGCCGCCAACCTGGAGGTCGGCATGCTGGACCGGACCCGGACCCGACGGATGTTCAAGCGGATCGTCGGCCCGGCGCTCGAGGGGCTGCTCGCGCAGACCTCGGCCACCTGACCGGCCACCTGACCGGCCCACCGTGTTCGCCGACTATCGGTCGGTTCCCGGGGCCGCGATGTCCGCCGGGGGATGACCCCGGGATGCCGAGCTCCGCGTGGCATCCCGGGACCGGGCCTGTCACCACCGGAATCTTGGCAGAGCCGTTGTTCTTACACACCCCCGCGCGGGTGCCACCGTGCCCAGCGACGGCGGGCCAGGTGCGGACCGCCGACCGGGCGAACGAGAACGTCGCACGCATCGTCCTGCGGAGCGGTGACACGGCGGCCGGCGATCTTCCCGATGGCTGGTCGCGGGCCGTGCTGCGGGAGCTGGGCACCATCCAGGCCGGCCCGTCTAACCAGGTGGTCAAGCGGCTGCTGACCAACCACCGCTGACGGGATCGCGCTGGTGCTGCCCCGCGACTGCTGGACGCGTTGCACGCGGGGCTGTCGGCAGAAGACGTCGCTGACGGGTTGGAAGGCTGGTCAGCCCATCGACACGAGACGGGCCCCGCCGTCGGTCTCGATGACTGTGCCGGTGAGGTTGGCGTTGGTGGCTGCGACGACGGTGACCTCGGCGATGTCGTCCGCGGTCGCGATCCGCTGGGTGGGGAGCGCCTGGGCGGCTTGGGCGAAGTATGCCTTCCGGGCCTCGTCGGGTATGCCACTCCACCAGGGGGTGTCGACCAGGCCGGGGGAGACGCCGTTGACCCGGATCGGCGCGAGTTCCACAGCAAGCGGCTTGACCAGGGCCTCGACGGCGCCGTTGAGGGCTGCGATGCCTGCGGTTCCTGGCATTCCGGCGCGGGCGGTGATCGCGCCGAGCAACGTGATGGAGCCGGTCGCTGTGAGGTGCGGCACAGCCGCCTGGATGGTGGTGAGGTGAGCCCAGAACTTCGCGTCGAAGGCTCGGCGGAGCATGTCGAAGTCCAGGTCAGCGACAGATCCCGAACCTTCGCTGCCACTGAGGCTGATGATCAGCCAGTCGATTCGGCCGATCGTCTCGATGACGGCGCTGATCTCGGCACGGTTGCCGCCGTCCGCCCGGTGGACGATCAGCTCCGGGTCGCTGGCCGCGACGTCATCGAGCCGCTGCTTGCCGCGGCCGACAACGTGGACCGTTGCGCCAAGGGCTTGCAGCCGCCGGGCGGTGGCCAACCCGATCCCAGACGTTCCCCCGACGACCAGCGCGGTGTGCTCGCTCACGTGATCTCCTAAATCGAACCGTTACGTCTCGTATCGGATTGACGATAGCATGCCTCCGTGACCGACCACCCCATCCCGGTCCGACCCGGACGCAAGCGCAGCGAGGAGAGCCGGCTGGCCATCCTTGCCGCGGCGATCGAGCTCGTGGGAGAGGTTGGCTACGCAGGCTTGACGATCGAGGGCATCGCGGCCCGCTCCGGCGCGGGCAAACAGACGATCTACCGCTGGTGGCCGTCCAAGGCCGACGTGCTGCTTGACGCGCTGGCCACCAAGGCCGACCTGCACGTGCCCATCCCGGACGAGGGCAGTTACACCGCCGACCTGCGTGCCTTCCTCACGGCTAGCTTCCGGCTGGGCCGTGACCAGCGGGTAGCCGATGCACTGCGCGCACTGATGGCCCACGCTCAGATCGACGAGGAGTTCCGGGGACGGTTCCGCTCCTCGTTCTTGCAGCGCCGCCGTGACGCGCTCGGGATCATCCTCGACCGGGCCCGGACCCGCGGCGAGCTGCCACCCGTCCCTTCCCCTGGCACCGCCGCTGACCTCGTCTTCGGCGTCATCTGGTACCGGATGCTTGCCACCAGCCAACCCGTTGACGAGAATCTGATCGACGAACTCGTAACCACGCTCACCGAACCACGACCCGCCGTCGGCACATCCACTCCAGCAGCGAGGAAGGGCACATGAGCGAATCCGTGACGCGGTACTGAACCTGCACGGTCCCATCGCCACCCAGGGCGCGGCGGAGTGGACCGTTCACCTGTCCGTTGCCCGGCCCGTCCACGTGCTCGGCGCGATGTGGCACGATCTGGCAGGTGACGAGCAGACCCGTCGCGGCGCGGCGCCTGATCGACCTCGCGCGGCTGCGCCGCGTCCGCGACCGGATCGACCGGGAGTACGCGCGGCCGCTGGATGTCGAGGCGCTCGCCCGCGGCGCGCACATGTCGGCCGGGCATCTCAGCCGCGAGTTCCGGCTCGCCTACGGCGAGTCGCCGTACGCCTATCTGATGGCGCGGCGCATCGAGCGCGCAATGGCGCTGCTGCGTCGTGGCGACCTGAGTGTCACCGAGGTCTGTTTCGCGGTCGGCTGCTCGTCGCTGGCCACCGCCGCCCTCGACGGCACCTTCGCGCGGCTGCAGGCCAGCGGCGCCGAGGTCGTCCAGGAGCCGACCGAGCAGCCGTACGGCGTTCGCGACTGCGCCTCCCGCGATCCCGCGGGCAACCTGATCCGCATCAACGAGCTCCGCTGAGCCGTCCGGCGATCGCAGCATGACCGGCCCGACGGCACCTCCCGTGCACCAGGCACCTCCCGTGCACCAGGCAGATGGAGACACGATGAGCACGGCCATGAGCACGGCCATGAGCACGGCCACGAGGACGGACCCGCGGTCGCCGGACCCGCGGTCGCCGGACCCGCGGTCGCCGGACCCGCGGTCGCCGGCGCCGCACGTTGCCGACCGCAGCGATGTGATCCGCGTGCACGGCGCGCGCGAGAACAACCTCAGGGACGTCAGCATCGAGATCCCGAAGCGCCGGCTGACGGTGTTCACCGGCGTCTCCGGCTCGGGCAAGAGCTCGCTGGTGTTCGGCACGATCGCCGCCGAGTCGCAGCGGCTGATCAACGAGACGTACAGCGCCTTCGTGCAGGGCTTCATGCCGACGCTGGCGCGGCCCGAGGTCGACGTACTCGAAGGGCTGACAACCGCGATCATCGTCGACCAGCAGCGGATGGGAGCCGACGCCCGCTCCACGGTCGGCACCGCCACCGACGCGAACGCGATGCTGCGCATCCTGTTCAGCCGGCTCGGCGAGCCACACATCGGCTCGCCCAACGCGTTCTCCTTCAACGTCCCCTCGGTCCGAGCGGCCGGCGCGGTCACGGTCGAACGCGGTGCCGGTAAGACCAAGACCGTGAAACAGACCTACACCCGCGCCGGCGGCATGTGCCCGCGCTGCGAAGGCCGGGGCACGGTCTCCGAGATCGACCTCACCCAGCTTTTCGACGACTCCAAGTCGCTCGCCGAGGGCGCGATCACCATTCCCGGCTACAAGGTGGACGGCTGGTGGACGGTGGGGATCTTCATCGAGTCGGGCTTCCTCGACCCGAACAAGCCGATCCGCCAGTACACGAAGAAGGAACTCCGGGACTTCCTCTACAAGGAACCGACCAAGGTGAAGGTCAACGGTGTCAACCTCACCTACGAGGGGCTGGTCCCCAAGGTCCAGAAGTCGTTCCTCGCCAAGGATCCCGACGCCCTGCAGCCGCATATCCGGGCGTTCGTGGACCGGGCGGTCACCTTCACCGCCTGTCCCGACTGCGGCGGCACCCGGCTCAGCGAGGCGGCTCGGTTCTCCAGGATCAAAGGGATCAACATCGCCGACGCCTGCGCGATGCAGATCAGTGACCTGGCCGAATGGGTCCGCGGCCTCGACGAGCCGTCGGTCGCGCCGCTGCTCGCCACGCTGCGGCGGACCCTCGACTCGTTCGTGGAGATCGGGCTGGGCTACCTCTCGCTCGACCGGCCGTCGGGCACGCTGTCGGGCGGCGAGGCGCAGCGCGTCAAGATGATCCGCCACCTCGGCTCCTCCCTCACCGACGTCACCTATGTCTTCGACGAGCCCACCACGGGCCTGCACCCCCATGACATCCGGCGGATGAACGACCTACTGCTACGGCTGCGGGACAAGGGCAACACGGTGCTCGTCGTGGAGCACGAGCCGGAGACGATCGCGATCGCCGACCACGTCGTCGACCTCGGCCCCGGCGCCGGAACGGCGGGCGGCACCGTCTGCTTCGAGGGCACCGTCGAGGGGCTGCGGGCCAGCGGCACCCGCACCGGCCGCCATCTCGACGACCGGGCCGCCCTCAAGGAGGCGGTGCGGACGCCCACCGGCCGGCTAGCGATCCGCGGCGCGACGGCGCACAACCTGCGCGGCGTCGACGTCGACATCCCGCTCGGGGTGCTTGTCGTCGTCACCGGCGTCGCCGGCTCCGGCAAGAGCTCGCTCGTGCACGGGTCGATCCCCCATCTCTCGGGGCCAGCCGGCGCGGGTGTGGTGTCGATCGACCAGGGCGCGATCCGCGGCTCGCGACGGAGCAACCCGGCGACGTACACCGGACTGCTCGACCCGATCCGCAAGGCGTTCGCGAAGGCGGGCGGCGTGAAGCCGGCGCTGTTCAGCGCCAACTCCGAGGGCGCCTGCCCCACCTGCAACGGCGTCGGGGTCATCTACACCGACCTGGCGATGATGGCCGGCGTCGCCACCACCTGCGAGGAGTGCGAGGGGAAACGGTTTGAAGCATCGGTGCTGAAGCACCATCTCGGCGGCCGCGACATCAGTGAGGTGCTCGCGATGTCGGTGACCGAGGCCGAGGAGTTCTTCGGCGCCGGGGAGGCGCGCACGCCGGCCGCGCACGCCATCCTCAACCGGCTCGCCGACGTCGGGCTCGGCTACCTCAGCCTCGGCCAGCCGCTCACCACGCTGTCCGGCGGCGAGCGGCAGCGGCTCAAGCTGGCCACCCACCTGGCCGAGAAGGGCGGCGTCTACGTCCTCGACGAGCCGACCACCGGCCTGCACCTCGCCGACGTCGAGCAGCTGCTCGGCCTGCTCGACCGGCTCGTCGACGCCGGCAAGTCGGTCATCGTCATCGAGCACCACCAGGCGGTCATGGCGCACGCCGACTGGATCATCGACCTCGGTCCCGGCGCTGGCCACGACGGCGGCCGGATCGTCTTCGAGGGCACCCCCGCCGACCTCGTCGCAGCCCGCTCCACCCTCACCGGCGAGCACCTCGCGGCCTACGTCGGCACCTGACCGAGGACACCGGCGTGCTGTTTGAAGCGGACCGGGAGGCTGGCGATGCCGCGCAGGACGAGGTCCTACGGTAGGCGAGGTGGTCCGTGAGCGGCGTCATCGTGATCCCTCTCCGGATGAGCTCGTGCAGCACGAGGCCGAACGCGGTGATCGCCGCGGCGCCGACCGAGCCGACGACGGCCTCGCAGACCGGGGCGAGCGCGCCCAGCGCCCGACCGACCCGGTCGTCGTTCAACACGTCCGGCGCGAGGCCGAACATCTCCCCGACCGCCCACTGGCGTGCCCACCGTTCGACGTGCAGCAGCGGGGCCGGCGAGGTCGGCCGGTTGGCGACCAGCGCGGCGATCACCTGCCCGTGGCTGGCCCGGTTGACCTTGTCACGCATCGGGGCGAGCCGGTCGATCGTGCCCGCGACATCGAGACGGGCCAGGTAGTCACGCACGACGGGCAGCGCGCCGAGCGGCTTCTCCACGCTCGGCGGCCCGTAGTCCATCGCGACCGTCACAGCCAGGAACAGTCCCAGACCCGTCACTACCAGTCGCGACCATCCCGACGTGATCCGAACAAGAGACCAAGCAGCTGGCTCATCGCACGCACGCGCGGAAGACAGGTCTAGGCCGGGCGGGTCTGCTCCTCGATGTACCGGCGGAGCACGTCCAGCGGGGCGCCACCGACGGACCCGGCGAAGTAGGAGCCCGACCACAGCCGGTTCGCCCGCCAGTAGTGCCGGGTCAGCCCGGGGAACTCTTGGCGCATCCGTCGGGACGACACGCCCTTGAGGCTGTTGACCAGCTTGGACAGGGCGACCTTGGGTGGGAAGTTGACCAGCAGGTGGACGTGGTCACGTTCGCCGTTGAACTCGACGAGTTCGGTCTCGAAGTCGACGCACACTGCCCGCATGATCTCTTCCAGGCGGGTCAGGTGCCGGTCGTGGAAGACCCGATGCCGATACTTGGTCACGAAAACCAAGTGGGCGTTCAACGCGAAAACACAGTGTCTGCCGGTACGGATGCTCGGATCGCTGGCCATAGACCAATGCACGAATATGATCGTGCAGCTTCGGTACAGCTTCCGTCTGTACCCGACTCCTGGTCAGGTACAGGCGCTGGCGCGGACGTTCGGGTGCGCGCGGGTGGTGTACAACGATGCGCTCCGCGCCCGGGAGACCGCCCGCGCGGCCGGGCTGCCGTTCCCGAAGACCGGCGACCTGTCCAAGCTGCTGATCACCGAGGCGAAGAAGACCCCGGAACGAGTCTGGCTCGGCGAGGTGTCAGCGGTCGTTCTGCAGCAGTCCCTACGGGACCTCGACACGGCGTACCGGAACTTCTTCGACGGGCTGAAGGGCAAGCGCCCGAGGATGGGCCCACCCCGGTACAAGTCGAAGCGGGACAGCCGCCAGTCGGTCCGGTTCACCGCGAACGCCCGCTGGGCCATCGCCCCCGGCGGGAAACTACGCCTTCCGAAGATCGGCGACGTCGACGTCCGCTGGTCGCGGCGGCTGCCCTCGACACCGTCGACAGTGACGGTGATCCGGGACAGTTCCGGCCGGTACTTCGCGTCCTTCGTTGTGGAGACCGGCCCGGAACCGGCCCTCGCCCAGACGGAGCGTGTGATCGGCATCGATCTGGGGTTGACGCACTTCGCGGTCCTCTCCGACGGTACGAAGATCGCTTCTCCTCGGTTGCTGCGCCGGGCCGAGAAACGCCTGAAGAAGACGCAACGGGACCTGTCCTGCAAGAAGAAGGGCTCGAACAACCGGGCCAAGGCCCGACTGGAAGTCGCCCGTGCGCATGCGTGGGTGGCCGACGCGCGGCGCGCGTTCCACCAGCAGCTCTCCACAAGGCTGATCCGCGAGGACCAAGCGGTCGCGGTGGAGGACCTGGCGGTCAAGGGACTCGCCCGTACCCGGCTGGCCAAGTCAGTGCACGACGCCGGCTGGTCGGCGTTCGTCGCCATGCTGGAGTACAAGGCCGCCCGGTACGGCCGGACGCTGCTCCGGATCGGACGGTTCGAGCCGACGTCGCGGGTCTGTTCGGCCTGCGGGGTGAAGGACGGGCCGAAACCACTCGACGTCCGGAAGTGGACGTGTACGTCCTGCGGGACGGTGCACGACAGGGATGTGAATGCGGCGGTCAACGTCGCGAAGGCGGCCGGACCGGCCGTGTCTGCCCGTGGAGCGCAGGTAAGACCGGGATCCGTGCCGGCACCGCGCGGCGAAGCGGGAACCCACCCGAAGATCACGCCCACCGGGGCGTAGCAGGCGGGAATCTCCGCCCTTCAAGGCGGAGAGGAGGTCAAGGCTGGCCTGCCGGCCCGGGGCGCCGCTGCTCACCGAGGGCCAACTCGTGCTTGCCACCGAGGTGGAGCACGGTGAATACCCGGCGGCCGTGCTCCACGCGATCGCCGAGGGCCGCACCCAGTACAACGAGATCAAGGACTATATTCGGGCTGAACCGGCCCGTACTCTGGATCGGCTCGTCGAGCTGCGGCTGGTCGAACGGCTGATGCCCGTCACCGAACCAGCGCGCAGCCGTCGGCGCGTCTACCGGATCGCCGACAATTTCCTCGCTTTCTATCTCGGCGTGCTGTCTCGGTACCGCGCGGAGATCGAGCGTGGATCAGGGAAAGCACTGCTGCCAGTACTGATCGAGAGTCTGGACGGCCATCTCGGCAAACCGTGGGAGGAAGCGTTTCGCGAGCACCTACGCCGACTCGCGGTCGCCGGCGCGCTGGGCAGGGACATCGTCGCGGTCGGGCCTTGTTGGAGCGCGGGTGGGCAGAACGAGATCGATGCGGTCGTGCTCGCGGGCAGGGACCGACACCCGGTTCTGTTCGGCGAGGCGAAGTGGGCGCGCTCTGTTGACGGTCGAGGGATCTCCAGCCGGCTCCTGGAAAAGGCTAACGCTATTACATCGGCCGTTCCAGCAGCCTCGGAGCGCCAGACAGACGACGGAGCTGCCGGCCCTGACAGTGGCGGGACCGAAGGCTCTGCCCGGGCACGCCTTGCGCTGTGCGCTCGCGAGGAGATCCGTAACGCGCCGCCAGGATGTCTCACTGTCACTGCCGCCGACATCTTCGATCAGCAATATCCACCCGAGCCGCGCCGGAGCTCTCTCATCGGGACTTGGCTGGAGTACGCCGCCTGGGCCGCTGCATGTGAGCGTCCAATGGTGCTCTCATGCCGCCTTACCTCTCGGCGAGGCGCTCCGAGTCTGACCGGCCGAGGCCGCCACGAACGGCAAGGTGGCGAAGGAGGCCACCCGCGCGGAGGCCCAGCCGGCGATCGCCCCACCGGCCAGCGCGCTGACCACGAGAACACCGCTCTCGATCATGGTGGCCCGGCCGATCCAGGTCTCGTAGAGCTTGCTCGAGCCTGTCTCCTCCAGGACGACGTCGTAGACGATGCTGTCCACGGTGCCGGAGCTCAGCGCGAAATAGATGCCGAGGATCATGGCCACGGCGATATAGGTCGCAACGTTCCTGCTCAGGCCGGCCGGTCGGCTCCCTACTTAGCCCAGGCCGGTGTGCGGGAGGCAGTGCTCGGCTTCGAACAACCCGGGGCGGCTGGCCAGGAGAAGGTCCCGGTTTTCGACGCGGGGCCCGGTGGCGGGCAGCGACCAGGTCAAGCCAGACCCGGTCGCGCAGCTCGATACCGTCGATGACGACGCAGCCGGGGTAGCCCGTCGCCGCCGTGAAAGCGTCGCGTTCGACCGAGCGGAACCGGAACCCGCGCCGCTGGTAGAAGCGCAGGTTGTCGATGTCGGCGGCGGCCGTCGCGACGAGCAGCGCGGTCACCGGAGCACCCGCGAGAAGCTCGACCAGTGACTCGATGAGCGCCCGGCCTATCCCATGTCCCTGATGGGGCTTCAGCACTGCCATGTTCTTGATCTCGACCGTCTGTGGGTGTCCGGTGGGAACGAATTGAAGATGTCCCACGATTCGGTCGTCGAGGAGCGCGACCAGAACGTGGCCGAGGTGGAGGTAGGCGTCGAGTTGACTGGCCGAGTCTTCGGCCAGCTCGAACAGAGGGCGGAGCTCGCGTCGATCGCCCTGGTACTGCTGAATTCGTGGTGTCGTGGTCATGGCTCTTTTTAGCAGCGCCAACCTGCGCCGGCCGTTTCCGCCACCGGTCTTCTCCATGGCTGACCGGACAGCCTCGGGCTGGCCCGCCAACATCGCCGCGCGTTGAGGATGGCGCGGGTGTGGAGGAGGTCGAAACCGGCGCGCTGCGTGTTCTGCTGGGACTTCGATCCCGGCTGAGTCGTCACGGTGGCGACGTCGCAGCCGGCCACCACGGCGTACCGCATGACCCCGGGGCCCGCCGTTCGGAAGCAGCGGTTACTCCTCGCCAAGAATCCGTAGACCACGATGATCCCTGAAGTACATGCAGTCCTTCGGGTTCAAGGTGGCGAGCGGCAGATTGTGAGTGAGGCAGCACGCCGCGATCCACATGTCGTTGACTGGACGGGGCTGTCCGGCCCGGGTGGCGGCTGCGGAGAGTACGCCCCAGGTGGCAGCGACGGCTTCGTCTCCGGGTAGTACAGGGATTCCTGAAAGCCAGTCGGCGAGTTCCCGACGTCGACGACTACCCCAGTCTCGCGGATCGGTCCACTTGGTGAGCTCACCGAAGGTCACGAAGGTGATCAGCGGCCGGCGGCCGATCAGGCGGGTTGCCACGGGCCTGCTGAGCCTGCGCTTGTGACTCAGGGACACGATGTCGGTGTCAAGGACGACGGGCTGCACGGCGACGGCTCAGGCGACGGCTCAGGCGACGTCGCGACGACGCTCGGCGTAGGTGAACGCGAGGAACTCGTCGAGCTCCTCGTCGGAATCGAAGGTGTCAGCGGCCAGGTCGTCGAGCGAGCGGATGGGTTGGGTACCTCTCGTGGCCAGGAGCTCCTCGACGGTGACCGTGGGGCGCAGCGGCGGGTACAACGGATGGCCGATCCCTGGAGTGCTCATGGACGAGACCTCCTCGCTGGCGTCTCCGGCACACTGCAGCCAGGACCGGCATACGGCGCGACGCACAGCTCGCGACCCGTGCAGCTGTGGCATGGATACACAGGTACGCCCATTCCACCCGGACGAGTTCATCCAGCCCGCGCCGATGGATGGGCGGCCGGCTTGTGGACGTTCGTCTGCGAGGTGGGCGGCGGCCATCCCCAGCCAGGACCACACCGCGGGCTGGCGACCACCCCGCAGACGGCCGGGTAGCCCGGGTTGACGGAGAAATTCGGCCTGGATGTCGAGCTGCCCGCCGTGCTCACCGAGCACCGGGCCGGCGGGTGGGTACGGCCCCGTGGAGCGGACGTACGCCCGTCGCCGGCCGAAGGACTTCGCACGCCTGGTGGCGCACTGCGGGCATCGCCCGGTTCGTATTGTGCGAACTTGACGACTAGCAAAAGGTTGGACGAAATCCCAGGTCGCACCAATAGTCCTGAATACCTGTGGACAGAACCGGGCGCAACCCGAACCGCCACCCCACCATCCCCGGCCCCACGATCAACATCCCCGATCGCACAAGCAGGCCGTCTGCCAGCGGAAACGTGCGGCCACGGCGGGGAACGTCCATGCACGGGGCGCGGGTCACGACCCGGGATGACACCAGTGGTCGAAGCCGGCAGACCATGGCCCCGAGCGCCAGCCCGGACATCCGCCGTTGAGTGGTGCGCTCGGGTAGCGGGAACGACACGTCCACGATGACCGGTATTACATGGTGGGACGCTGCCCGCTGTTCAATCACTTCGCTGTTGACCGACATGCGGATAGGGAACGAGCAATGGTTGAGACCTGTGGATCGGCTGGGGAGGGCGTACCTTCCCGGTGATCGAGGTTGAGGTCTCAGTCAGACCGACGTTGGCGCGTCGGTCTGGAAGGCGCGCCCGTGCTCACGGTAGTCCCCGAAGACGGCACGCCCGCCGATGGTCCGGCGAGCAGCCCGTCGCTGATCGACGAGATCGTGCGGGAAGGTGCCCGGCGGATGCTCGCCACCGCCCTGGAAGCCGAGGTCGACGCCTACATCGCGGAACTCGCTGACCAGCGTGACGAACACGGCCGCCGGCTGGTCGTCCGTGACGGTCACGCCCAGCCGCGGCAGGTGATGACCTCCGGCGCCGTGTTCGAGGGCGGCCAGCTCATCGAACGACCCACCACCCCACCCGTGACCCAAGCCGCCTAGCGATCACCATCCACAAGTCTTGGCAATTCCTCCAGGGAAACCGGACGGGCGCCCCCGCCTCGGATCAGTGTCGGGTCGCCGGCAGATCAACCGCGGAGACCTGAGGACGGGTCACTGCCCGGTCGTGACGGCACCGAGGCCGGCACGGTCGAAACGGGCGATCAGACTGGGCTTCCGGAGATGTACTTGGCGCAGGAGCGTGAACCGTCGGGCAAACTCCACGGTGGTGCCGGAACGTGAGGCCAGCGCCTGCAGATCCCCAAGAAGGTCGACGGCCGCGTCGTAGTCGCTCTGCCTGCGGGTGTCGATCAGCGCGTCAACGCGCCCCCAGGCCGTGTCACCATCACGGGCCAGAGTGTCCAGCCGTTTCTCCCGAGCCAGCGCCCGCGCCTGGGCATCGCGGGCGTCCTGCTCGGCACGAGCAGCCTCGGCGTGCCGCCGGCGTTCCTGGCGGATGTCCGCGGCGGCGTCCAGCAGTTGGGCGACCGTGCGGCGGGGACGGCCATCCCGGAGGGGATCAGGCTCGCCACGAAAGCGCCGTAGCACTTCCATCTGGACCCGGGCCCCATGGCCCTGTGTGACCTGGAGCAGGAGTTTCTCCTTGTCACCGGAGGGAAGATCCTTGATCCACCCGGCCAGGGCGTGGGGATCTTCCCTGGCCTGGGCCGCAGGCGGACTCGCCTGGGCCGCGGCGGCAAGCAGATCGGCGTCGAGACGGAGGAAATCCACCAGGGCCCGCTGCGGTGCGGTCAGGGAACCCAGCCCGGCGGGCACCGGCGGCTCGAGATCGTCCTCCTCCTCGTCGTCGAAGGCCTCCTCGTCGCGTTCCCACACCCCGTAGGCCGCCAGCCAGGCCAGATAAAGCGGCCGCAGATCACCGGCGGCGAGTTCGGCACGGACACCGACGATCGCCGACAACGAGTCCTCGGCGCCCTCCACCCAGTCCCCGCCCTCGTCCTCACTACTCAGATCGAGGACGAGATGCTCTCCGGTGGTCCAGGCGGTCACCTGCGGATCGACGCAGTACTGCTCGGCGACCTTGAGAGCGAGCAGGGCGCGGGGCAGGCGGAGCATCACCCGGCGGGTGCCCCAGTTCGCGAGATAGAGATGGGCGTCGTAGAGGCGCTCCACCATCTTCCGGGGATCACCGCGGAAGTCACCCCAGTGGTATTCGTTGGTGAAACTGGTGGCGGTGATCCTGGCCCGGGTGGACAGCGCGCGGACCTCGTCCTGCTGCCGCGCGTCCAGAGGCCGGTCGACGGCCAGGAACTCGTAGTACTGGTACGTGGACATCTTCTACCTTATTTTGCCGCTTCGCCCCGTCAGGCTGCCCAGCGCCGGTAGGCCTCGATCCATTCCGCCCCACCCGGAGGAGGGTCGGGCAGCCGCAGGTCCAGAATCCCGATCGCCTGGCGATACCTCCCCCGAGCGCAGACCGCGACGATACCGCTTCCAGGCAGCAGATCGATCCCCATCACTGTCACTTCCACGCCCAGTACGGTGGCCCGGAAGGGAACGGTGAGGCTGTCCTCCATCACTGCGTGAAACGCCGCGAGCTGTTCGTCCTCACCACAGGCGTCGACGACGGCACTCTCGACCAGCGCGTCCAGCTCGACGTCACTCAGCTCCGCCATGGTCGGCAGCCTACCGACGCGATGGGCGGACAATCCTCACCGGCCCTCGTCCTACCTGCACTAGGGTATGACCGGGTCCGTGGTCCGCCCGCACCACGACAGCCTGCTCGCGGCCGCCCGCGCTCGTCGACGGCGCAGGGTGCTGCCCACCGCGATGGCCAGCGAGAACAACAACGCGTCTATCAGCGGCCGGGCCAGCACCAGGTTGATGACGAAGATCGAGCCGGTGAGCACGCCGGCGACCCGGGCCAGTAGCCCGGAGAACCGGCGCAGCCCCATCTGGAACTGGGTCTCCTCGTGCCGTTCGCCCAGCCCGAGCGCAATCCGGCCGAACTGGGTACGCGCGCCGGTGGCGACCACCACGGCCGCCGCCGAGCCGGTCCGCACGAGTGTGCCCAGACGCATCCACGATCCCGGTCCCCATACTCCAACCGTTACGCTGCCAGCAGAGCAGACTTACGCTGAGCCGCGCCAGCTATCGCTAGCTATGACGTGGCATCAGCTATGACGTGGCATCAGAGCAGCCTAGCCGCGGCGCCGTCCGGGGCCCGGACCGCCGCCGGCCGCGGGCTTGTCGACCTCCTGGATTCCCACCACCTCCGGTGGGCCGTACCTGGCGCGCACCGCCGCCCTCATCCGCCGCCGATCTCTCGCGTGCGCTCACCGTGACCTCTGGACGCCAGATGGGTGATGCTCGTGAGGTCGATGGTGACGATCTTCGATTGGCCGGCCGGGCGCCTCAGCGGGGGCGAACGTGCCGGTCGAGGAAGGCGAGTGCCCGTGACCAGCCGTCGGCCGCAGCGACCGGGCGGTAGAGCGCCTCCCGGTCGTCGCTGTGGAAGGCGTGGCCGGCCCCGGCGTAGCTGACCAGCTCCGTCGGGGCGCCCGAGCGGGCGGCCGCGGCTCGTAGGGCGGCGATCTCGTCGGTGGAGATCAGGGCGTCTTCCTCGCCGTAGAGGCCGAGCCACGGCCCGCGCAACGACGGTGCCGCCTCCACCAGGGCGGGGATGCCGGGCCAGTACGGTGTGCTGATCCCGCCGCCGTAGAACGACACCGCCGCGGCGAGGGTGTGCCGGGTGGCGGTGTGCAGCGCGACCGTGCCACCCATGCAGAAGCCGATGATCGCGCTCCGCTCGGCGGGGAAGCCCGCGGCGAGGAGGTGCCCGAGCGCCGCGTCGATGTCGGCGTCGATGCCCGCGCCGGACAGGGTGCCCATCGTCGACGTGGCCGCGGCCCAGCCGTCGGCCGGGTCCACCTCGTCCAGCCCGTCGCGGTGATACAGGTGCGGGGCCACGGTGAGCCAGCCGGCGGCGGCGAGCCGGTCGCAGACGGAGACCAGGTACGGCGTGATGCCTCGGGCGTCCTGGACGACGACCAAGCCGCCGCGCGGCGGGTCCTTCGCGGCCGGGGCGAGGACCGTGAGCGGCAGCCCGCCGCGGCCGCGGACGGCCTGCGCCCGCAGCCGGGCCCTGCCTTCGCCGTCATGTCGTGTTCGATGGGACGCCGCGTCGTTCGTTCCGGTTGCCATGGCGCCATCCTTCCCGCCGGGGAGCCTTCCCGCCCGATCCGCCTGTCCCGCCCATGGTCCGTCGACCACCTGGTGTCCGGAACCGCCGCGGACCGGCGGATTCACCCGGACATGCCGGCCGCGACACGCCGCCGGCCAAGCCCCGACAGCATGAAGGCGTCACGCTACTCCCTGTAGCAGCCTGGCGGGTGTCGCCGGACGGAGGGAGGACGCGGTGAGGCAACCACTGCCGAGGGTGGCGGCGGCCTGGGAGGGCGCGGTGGACCCGGCGCACGTCGACCGGACCGTCGGAGTCCTCCTGTGGTGACCGGGGGACGGCATCGTGGCGGCGGCGAACATGATCCTCTTCCGGGACAGCGCCCCGAGCCGGGACACTCGGCGCCGTCGCCCCCGCCGGCCTCGGGCGAGACCGGCCTGCCCGGCCTGCCCGGCCTGCCCGGCCCGGCCGATCCGGCCGGACGGGCGTGGGCCCGGTTCGGCGGCGTTGACGGGCTCGGCACGCACGGTGTCCGGCGGATCGCCGTCATCACCGTCGGCATGGCCCTGCTGATGGGCGTCCTGGTCTGGCTGTACGGAACGTCCGTCACCAGCCTGCGTCCCCGGGACCTGCCGATCCTCACCGTGGGCCCGGCACCCGCGGCGACCGCGCTCGCCGACCAGATCAGCCGGGTGGAGCCGGGCGCCCTCACGGTGCGCACGGTGCCGACGGTGGCCGCCGCCGACCGTGCGCTGCGCGAGCGTGACGCCTACGCCGCGATCGTCATCGGCGGCAACGGCCTGACCCTGCGGGTCGCCTCCGCGGCGAGTCCGGCGGTCACCGAGGCGCTGACCCGGGGCATCCGGGTGTTCATGCCAGGTCTGGAGATCCCGGTGGTCGACGTGGTGGCCAACGCGCCACGGGACCAGGCCGGCGGCGGGCTGGCGGCCGGTTACCTCCCGTTGACGCTGGTGATCACCGCGGCCGGCGTGCTGCTGGCACGGATGGTGGGGTCGCGGGTGATCCGGCTCGCCGGGCTCGCCGCGCTCGCGGTGCTCTCCGGCTTCGCCGGGGCCGTCGCGCTGCAGGGGGCGTTGGACGTCCTGCCCGGGGAGTTCCTGACGACGATGGCGGTCGTGACGTTGCTGGCGCTGGCCGTCGCCGGGCCGGTCCTGGGACTCGGGGCGGTCGCGGGCGTGCCGGGTCTCGTCGCCGCGGTGCTGGTTCTGGTCGCCGGTGCCGCTCTGTCGGCGGCGGCCTCCGCCCCGGAGATGCTGCCACGGCCCTGGGGCGACATCGGCCAGTTTGCGCCGCCGGGGGCGGGTGCCACGCTGCTGCGCTCGACGGCCTACTTCGACGGTGCCGGCGGTGGCCGTCCGGTACTGGTCCTCGCCGGCTGGTTCGTCGTCGGGCTGGGCCTGGCGGTTGTCGGTCGACCCGTCCGTCCGCAGGAGGGGCGAATCCGCATCAGGGTGACATCCGGCCCGAGCGTCCCGGCGCGCCGAGGCGGCATCCGAGCATAGGGTCACAGACGTGGACCGCCGCATCTTCGGACTGGAGAACGAGTACGGCGTCACCTGCGTGTTCCGGGGGCAGCGACGGCTGTCCCCGGACGAGGTGGCACGGTACCTGTTCCGTCGTGTCGTGTCATGGGGACGTAGCAGCAACGTGTTCCTCAAGAACGGCGCCCGTCTCTACCTGGATGTCGGTAGCCATCCGGAGTACGCCACCCCGGAATGCGACTCCGTGCCCGACCTGGTCACCCACGACAAGGCCGGGGAACGCATCCTCGAGGGCCTGCTCGTCGAGGCCGAACGACGGCTGCGCGAGGAGGGCATCGCCGGCGACATCCATCTGTTCAAGAACAACACCGACTCCGCCGGCAACAGCTACGGCTGTCACGAGAACTACCTCGTCGGTCGGCACGGCGAGTTCTCGAAGCTCGCGGACGTGCTGGTGCCGTTCCTGGTCAGCCGGCAGATCCTGTGCGGCGCGGGCAAGGTGCTGCAGACCCCGCGGGGCGCGGTGTACTGCATCTCCCAGCGCGCCGAGCACATCTGGGAGTCGGTGTCCTCGGCGACCACCCGGTCCCGGCCGATCATCAACACCCGTGACGAGCCGCACGCCGACGCCGAGCGGTTCCGGCGGCTGCACGTGATCGTCGGCGACTCGAACATGAGCGAGACGACCATGCTGCTCAAGCTCGGGGCGACCGACCTGGTGCTGCGCATGATCGAGGCCGGTGTGATGCTGCGGGACATGACCCTGGAGAACCCGATCCGGGCGATTCGCGAGGTCAGCCACGACATGACCTGCCAGCGCAGGATCAAGCTGGCCAACGGACGTGAGGTCAGCGCGCTGGACATCCAGCGGGAGTACCACTCCAAGGCGGTCGAGTTCGTGGAGCGCCGCGGCGGGGACGGGGACGAGGTCGCCAAGCGGGTGCTCGACCTGTGGGGCCGTACCCTGCTCGCGATCGAGACCGACGACCTCGAGCTCGTCGCCCGTGAGATCGACTGGGTGACGAAGTACGTGCTCATCGAGCGTTTCCGGCACAAGCACGGGCTGTCGCTGGCCTCGCCGCGGGTCGCCGAGCTCGACCTGAAATACCACGACATCCACCGCGACCGGGGCCTGTACTACCGGATGGAACGGGCTGGTCTGGTCGAGCGCGTCACCCGTGATCTCGACGTCTTCGAGGCCAAGTCACGCCCCCCGCAGACCACCCGCGCCCGGCTGCGCGGCGAGTTCATCAAGCGTGCCCAGGAGAAACGCCGGGACTTCACAGTCGACTGGGTCCACCTGAAGCTCAATGATCAGGCCCAGCGTACGGTCCTGTGCAAGGACCCGTTCCGTTCCGTTGATGATCGGGTCGACAAGCTCATCGCCAGTATGTGAGGACTCGAGCCCCTGTGATGTTCGTGCCGCGACGCGCCGGCGTCGTCCTGCCCTTCGCGTCAGCCCGTCCCGGCTCGCGTGGCAGCGGCCGTCGGCCGTCCGCCACCCGCCGGCACCCGCTCGCGGGTGCCGTGCTGCCCGCCGTGCTGCTCGCCCCGCTCCTGGTCGGCTGCGGCGCCTCCGACGCCCCCGACGGCACCAGGGCGGCGCCGGTGCCCTCCCGGACGGCCGTCGACGACACCTCCGGGCGGGTCCCCGCGGTCGCGGGTGCCACCGACCTGAGCCGCAAGCCGATCTCCGCGGCGGGCCGGGGGACGGCGCCGGCCACGTTGGTCACCACCGATCTCGTGACCGGTCACGGCGCGCTCGCCTCCGCCACCAGCACCGTCACCGTCCGGTACGTGGGCGTGCTCTGGCGCGACGGCAAGGAGTTCGACAGCAGCTGGGCGGGGGGCCAGCCGGCGACCTTCCCGCTGGACGGCACGATCGCCGGCTTCGGGCAGGGCATCGACGGGATGCGCGTCGGCGGCCGCCGCCAGATCATCATCCCGCCGGACCTCGGATATGGCCCGGTGGGGGGACGTCCGCCGACGATCCTCGCCGACGACACTCTGGTGTTCGTGGTGGACCTGATCGCGGTCGACGGCGCCACCTCGGGTGTTGGGGCCACGCCGGGTGTTGGGGCCACGCCGGGTGTTGGGGCCACGCCGGGTGTTGGGGCCGGCGCCGGCCAGCCGTAGCCCACGGGCCCTCACCCGGCCCGGCCGCGGGTGGCCCGGTGGGCCCGGTGCGACCGGTGGGCCAGCGGCGGTGATGGGGTGCTGCGTGCCCGGTGAACTCCGGCGGCTACCCTTTACGGGTGTGTCCCGGCGACGGGTGGAGCGGCTCCTCAACCTGACGATGTGCCTGATGGCGACATCGCGTTTCCTCACCGTGTCCCAGATCGGCGAGCTGGTGGAGGGCTACGAGCCCGGGCGCACCGAGGAGGAGCAGGACGCCTTCCGGCGGATGTTCGAGCGGGACAAGGCGTATCTGCGGGAGATCGGCATCCCCTTGGAGACCGGCGCGGACTCGGCGTTCAGCAACGAGACCGGCTACCGCATCCGCCGCGGCGACTACGCGCTGCCCGACATCGCCCTGGAACCGGACGAGGCCGCGGCCCTGGCCGTCGCCGGCTCGCTGTGGTCGAGCACGGCGCTCGCCGGGCCGGCCGCCAGCGCCCTGCGCAAGCTCGCCGCGGGCGGGGCCGCGGTGAGCGGTGGCGGGCTCGGCGTGCTCGACGGCTTCGAACCGCGGGTCGATGCGACCGAGCCGGCCTTCGAGCAGTGCCTCGCGGCGGTCCAGGCCGGTCGGACCATCCGCTTCCCGTACCGGAAGGTCGGTGAGACGGACTCCGCCGACCGGCACGTCGAGCCCTGGGGGGTGCTGTCGTGGCGGGGGCGGTGGTACCTTGCCGGGCACGATCTGCACCGTGGCGCGGCCCGGGTGTTCCGGCTGTCCCGGTTCACCGGCCCGGTGCGCATGGTCGGACCGGCCGGCGCGGTCCAGGTCCCGCCAGGGGTCGATCTGCGGGCGATGGTCTCGGCGCAGGCCCCCCCGGACCGCTTCCGGACCGCCACGCTGGCGGTCCGCCGGGGCAGCGCGCACGCGCTGCGGCGGTACGCCCGCCCGTCGCCGGATACGAATCCACCGCCGGGCATGGATCTGCTGGAGATGGACTTCGCCGACACCGAACAGCTCGCCCGGTGGATCGTCGGATCGGGTCCGGACGTCGTCGTCGTCGACCCACCCGAGCTGCGCGCGGCTGTGGTCGGTCGGCTCCGGGCGGCCCTCGCGGGCACCGCCGCCCGCGACGTGGCGTCCCCACCTGCGGGGGTGCGCCGCGACGAACGTCCGGTGAGCGCCCGATGATCCGTCGGGCGGCGCCCGCCCCGGCTCATCGTCCACCGCCCGCCCCGGGCACGCGGTGAGCGCCGCCACCGACCGGCTGAGCCGGCTGCTCGCGCTCGTCCCCTGGTTGCGGGCGCATCCCGGGATCTCCCTGACCGAGGCGGCCGCGGCCTTCGGGGTCACCCCCCGCCAGCTGCGCGACGACCTCGACCTGCTGTTCGTCTGCGGCCTGCCCGGCGGCGCGCCCGGGGACCTCATCGACCTGAGCTACTCCGGCGATCAGATCACCATCGTCGATCCGCAGACCCTCGACCGGCCGCTGCGGCTGTCGGTCGACGAGGCGACCGCCCTGATCGTCGCCGCCCGCGCGCTCGCCGACGTGCCCGGCCTCGCCGGCCGCGAGGCCCTGGATCGGGCGCTGGAGAAGCTGGAGGAGGCGGTCGGCACCGCCGGCACCGCCGCCGTCGGCCAGGTACGCGTCACCCTCGACGTCCACGACGAGGTCCTCGCGGTGGTGCAGCGGGCGCTGCGGGACCGCCGGCGGGTGCATCTGCGCTACCTGGTGTGGTCCCGCGACGAGCTGACCGAGCGCGAGGTCGACCCGATGCGGGTGCTGGTCCAGGACGGCCGCTGGTACCTGGAGGGATGGTGCCACCGGGCGGAGGCGGTGCGGCTGTTCCGGCTGGACCGCATCGACGGGCCGGGCGGGGTGACGATCCTCGACGCCCCGGCGGTTCCGCCGCCGGGCACGGTGTCCCGCGACACCAGGGAGGGGATCTACCGGCCCGGCCCGGCGGACGTGCGGGTCGTGCTGGAGCTGGCGTCCCCGGCCCGGTGGGTGGCCGACTACTACCCGGTCACCGGGATGCGCGAGCTGCCCGGTGGACGGCTCGAGGTCACGCTGTACGCCGGGGAGACCTTCTGGCTGCACCGGCTGGTCCTCGGCCTCGGGGCCGACGTGCGGGTGGTCGAGCCGCCGGCGCTCGCCGAGGAGGTGCACGCCTTGGCCCGCCGGGCCCTGCTCGCCTACGGGCTCACGCCGACCGCCGAGTAGGGTGATCGGTATGCTCTGGGCGCTCCTCTACCTCGTCCTCATCGTCGGCGCGCTTGCCCTGCTGGCGCTCAGTGCGTGGCGAGTGTGGCAGAAGATGCGCGCGGTGCGGGCCGTCACGACGGAGCTGTCCGCGCGGGTCTCGGTCCTGGCCTCGGACACCGCGGCGCTCGCGGCGCGGCTCGACCACGCCGAGGTCAGCGCGCGGCTCGCCGAACGCACGTCCTGACCGGCTCCTCGCCCGACCGGATCCGTGGTCCCCGTGTGGTCTGACGGGAGCGACCGTCGCGTGACGTCGATCGTGCCATACGACGTTGTGTCGCCACAATTTGGGACTTCCGGGTTGACGAGGTAGCGGTCGGTGATGATTTGGGTTTCCGGTGTCGTTGTGGACACGCTTTGCCCGCCGAGTGCTACGAGCTATCGTGCAGGCTGACTTCGTTGCGCATCCGTCATCTCCGGGATACCCGCACGCCGTCTATCCCCTCCTAGGCTGGCGGACGTAGCATCGATCGCACCGGTCGTCGGACCGGGCCCGGTACCGCGCTCATCGGAGGACGCCGACCATGCCAAACCTGGGCACCACCGAAATCATCATCATCGCCCTCGTCGTTCTGGTGCTATTCGGGTCGAAGAAGCTTCCCGACGCCGCGCGTTCCTTCGGTCGTTCGCTGCGCATCTTCAAGGCCGAGACGAAGGGCCTGCGCGAGGATGACCAGCCCGCGCCCGCGGCGCAGCCGGCCCCGTTGCCGATCGAGGCCCAGCCGCCGGTGGCCCAGCCGCAGGCCGTCGCGCCCGGTCAGGCCGTCGCGCCCGGTCAGGTCTCCGCCTCGTCCGTGAACGCCACCGCGTCCGTGAACGGCACCGCGTCGGCCGCCGACCGGGGCTGACCTCACGGCGGTCCCACGGCCTGTCGGGCGTCCGCCGGCGCCCCTTCCTCCTTCCTCTCGACCAGGAGCCGCCGACGTGCCAGGGTTGCCCACGCCGCGAAGGCTCGTCGCCTCGGTGAACTACCGCCGCACGCGCACTGTCGAGGACAGTCGCATGCCGCTCACCGAGCATCTGCGTGAGCTGCGCAACCGCGTCGCCATCGCGCTCCTCGCGTTCGCGATCGCCGGTGTCGTCTGTTTCATCTTCGAGCCGCGCATCTTCGACTGGCTCAAGGCGCCGTACTGCGACCTGCCGGCGAGCAAGCGGTTCAGCCCGGACGGCCTGGCGGCGAACGACTGCACCCTGTACTTCTTCGGCATCCTCGACGCGTTCACTATCCGCCTGAAGATCTCCATGATCGCCGCGGTGGTGGTCTCCTCGCCGGTGTGGCTGTACCAACTCTGGTCCTTCATCACCCCTGGTCTGCACCGTCATGAGCGGCGCTGGTCGTTGACCTTCGTCGGTGTCTCCCTCGTCCTGTTCGCCACCGGTGCGGTCTTCGCCTACCTGACGTTGTCGACCGGGCTGGGCCTGCTGCTCGGCTTCGGCGGCAACGGGCTGGTCAGCGTCCTGGACGGCAACCGGTACCTCAGCTACGTCCAGGCGATGCTGCTGATCTTCGGACTGTCGTTCGAGGTTCCGCTGCTCGTCATGATGCTGAATCTGGCCGGGATCGTCAGCACCGCCAAGCTGCGCTCCTGGCGGCGGCCCGAGATCTTCCTGGTGTTCGTGTTCGCCGCGGTCGTCACCCCCAGCCAGGACCCGTTCACCATGCTCGCGCTGGGCCTGCCCATGGTGCTCCTCTACGAGGTCGCGCTGATCATCGGCTGGCTGAACGACCGGCGGGTGGCCCGCCGCGGGGACACCTCCCCGTATGCCGACCTGGACGACGACGAGACCTCCCCGCTGGACTTCGACGACGCCCCGCCCCGCCCGGCGGCCTCCGCGGGCCCCGCGGCGACGGCCACGTCGCCCGGCACGGCGAACCCGGTCGGCAC
>NZ_JDWE01000016.1:0-11428 GCF_000685765.2 Frankia sp. BMG5.23 | reverse complement strand
CGGCACGGCGAACCCGGTCGGCACCGGGTCGTCAACACCCGTCGGCGCGGGGACGGCCCCCGTCTCCCCAAGCACCGACGTCACCCACGGCGACATCACCTGACGCTCGTAGGTTCTTCCCCGGCCGGTCGGGACCGGCATAAACCGGTCGGCTGCCGGCCGTCGCGTCCCGTAGGGTGGCTGATGTGTCCTCCACGCCCGAGATTCTTGTGGAGTTCGCCGCTGGCCTCCCCTTCGGACTCGACCCGTTCCAGTTCGAGGCGGTCGCGGCGCTGGCTGCCGGTGAAGGGGTGCTCGTCGCGGCCCCGACGGGAGCGGGTAAGACGGTTGTCGGCGAGTTCGCCGCCCATCTCGCCCTGCGCACCGGGACGCGTTGCTTCTACACGACGCCGATCAAGGCGCTGTCGAACCAGAAGTACGCCGATCTCGTCTCCCGCTACGGCGCCGTCTCGGTCGGCCTGCTGACCGGGGACACCTCCCGCAACGGCGACGCCCCGATCGTGGTGATGACCACCGAGGTCCTGCGCAACATGCTCTACGCCGGCCCGGTCGACAACGGCCGGCTGGACGACCTCGGCTATGTCGTCATGGACGAGGTGCACTACCTCGCCGACCGCCAGCGCGGCGCCGTGTGGGAGGAGGTCATCATCCATCTGCCGGCGCAGGTCCGGCTGGTCTCCCTGTCCGCGACGGTGAGCAACGCCGAGGAGTTCGCCGAGTGGCTGGTCACGGTGCGCGGCCATACCCGGGTCATCGTCAGCGATCACCGTCCCGTTCCGCTGTGGCAGCATGTGCTCGCTGACCGCACCCTGTACGACCTGTTCCTCGAGGACACTGCCGGCACCCCGCCGCCGGGCGGACCCGAGGCACTTCGTGCCACCCTGGACGGTGATCTCGTCCGGTCGAGGTGGAACGTCGGGGTCGAAGCCGGATTCGAGGTAGCCGGCACCCGGCGCGCCACCATCGGCGACCGGGACCGCGGCGGCGACCGGGACCGCGGCGGCGACCGGGACCGCGGCGGCGACCGGGACCGCGGCGGCGACCGGGACCGCGGACGGGGGCGGGGCGGCAACCGCAACGGCGAACGGGGCCGGGCCACCCAGGGTGGTCGCGGTGGCGACCGTGGCCGCAATGGGGGTGCCGGCCAGGCGCCCGTGGCAGCCATCCCCGCGGCCCGTGGTGGTCCGACGGCGGTCGGTGGACGAGTGGTGAACCCGGACCTGCTGCGGCTGGCCCGCGAGGAGAGCCGGGCGCTGTCGGGGGGCTCTCCCGCGGTCGGCCGCGGTCGGCCGGCGCCCGGCGCGCGCCGGCGGACGTGGGTGCCGGGCCGGCCGGAGGTCGTCGAACGGCTCGACCGCGACGGCCTGCTCCCGGCGATCGTCTTCGTGTTCAGCCGGGCCGGCTGCGATGCGGCGGTCACCTCCTGCGTGCGTGCGGGTCTGCGGCTCGTCGGCCCCGCGGAGCAGCAGCGGATCCGGACCCTGGTCCGGGAACGCACCGCCGGGATCCCCGAGACCGACCTCGCCGTGCTCGGCTACTGGGCGTGGCTGGAGGGGCTGGAACGCGGCATCGCATCCCACCACGCCGGCATGCTGCCAACCTTCAAGGAGATCGTCGAGGAGCTGTTCGTCCAGGGGCTGGTCCGGGTGGTCTTCGCCACGGAGACCCTGGCGCTCGGCATCAACATGCCCGCCCGTACCGTCGTGCTGGAGCGGCTGACGAAGTTCAACGGCGAGAGCCGCGTGGACATCACCCCGGGGGAGTACACCCAGCTGACGGGCCGCGCCGGGCGGCGCGGCATCGACGTGGAGGGCCACGCGGTCGTCCTGTGGCAGCCGGGGCTGGATCCGCTCGCGCTCGCGGGGCTGGCCTCCACGCGGACCTATCCGCTGCGCTCGTCGTTCCGGCCGTCGTACAACATGGCCGTCAACCTGGTCGGCAGGCTCGGGCGGGAGCGGGCACGCACCGTGCTGGAGTCGTCGTTCGCGCAGTTCCAGGCCGACCGGGCCGTGGTGGGCCTGGCCCGGGCGGTGCAGCGCAACACCGAGGCGATCGACGCGAAGCGTGAGGCGTTGAGCTGCGACAAGGGTGACATCGGCGAGTACGACCGGTTGCGCCGGGAGATCGCTGAGCGGGAGGCCGCGCTGTCGCGGGAGGGTTCGGCGCGCCGGCGGGCCGAATCCGCGGCGGCGCTCGCCCGGCTGCGGACCGGGGACATCGTGCGGGTGCCCGCCGGGCGGCGCAGCGGGCTCGCTGTCGTGCTCGACGCCGACGCCGCCGCGAATGCCGCCGACGGCCCGCGGCCGGTGGTGCTCACCGCGGACAGGCAGGTTCGCAGGCTGTCCCTGACCGACTTCCCGATCGCCGTCGAACCGCTCGGCCGGGTCCGGGTGCCGCGGTCGTTCAACCCGCGCTCGCCGCAGTCACGCCGGGATCTGGCCTCCTCCCTGCGCGCCGCCGACGTCAACCCCGATGCCCCTCCGGGCCGGCGGGCCAGGGTCCGTTCGGCCGCGGCGGACGACGCCGAGCTCGCCCGGCTGCGCCGGGCCCTGCGCGCCCATCCGGTGCACGACTGTCCGCGCCGCGAGGAGCACCTGCGCTCCGCCGAGCAGGTCAACCGGCTGGTCAAGGAGACCGCCGCGATCTCACGGAAGGTGGAGGGCCGGACGAACACGGTCGCGAAGACGTTCGACCGGGTCCGCGCCGCGCTCGAGGACCTCGGCTACCTGGACGGGGACCGCGTCACCGCCGCCGGGCGGGTGCTCGCGCGCATCTACTCGGAGCAGGACCTGCTCGTCGCCGAATGCCTGCGCGCCGGCATCTGGGACGATCTCACCCCGCCGGCGCTGGCCGCCGCCGTGTCCACGCTGGTGTTCGAGCCGCGCGGTGACGACGCCGGCGTCCCGGCGCTGCCGGGCGGCGCGGCGCTACGCGACTGCCTCGCCGAGATGGTCCGGCTGTCGGAGCGGCTCGCCGAGGCCGAGCAGGCCCACCGGCTCGCGTTCCTGCGCCCGCCCGAGCTCGGATTCGTCGCCGTCGCGCACGACTGGGCCGCGGGCCGCACGTTGGAACGGGTGCTGACCGACAGTTCCGTGGAACTGACCGCCGGCGATTTCGTCCGGTGGATGCGCCAGCTCATCGACATCCTTGACCAGATCGCGCAGGTCGCTCCGATGGTGCAGGCGGACCCGGGAACGCCGGACGGCGCGCGGGTGCGCCGGACCGCCCGGGCTGCGATGGACGCCGTCCGTCGCGGGGTCGTCGCGTACGCGATGAGCGTCTGAGCCGTGGTCCCTTCCCGTGCCGTGGTCCCTTCCCGTGCCGTGCGCGCGTTCGGTCTGGTCCTCGGTGCCGTGCTGGACGGGCTGCTCGCCGACCCGGCGCGGCTGCATCCGGTCGCCGGGTTCGGGCGGGCCGCGTCCCGGCTGGAGAACCGGCTCTACCGGGACGGCCGGGCGCCCGGAGCGCTGCACACCGCGGTGCTGCTAGCCGCGGTCGCCGTGCCCGCCGTCGCTGCTGAACGCGCTGCTGAACGCGCTGCTGAACGCGCTGCTGAACGCGCCGCTGAACGCGCCGTCGCGCTCACGGCGGTGGTCACGTGGACCGTCCTCGGTGGCGCCTCGCTGCGCCGTCAGGGCCGACGCCTCGGTGAGGAGCTGCGCGCCGACGATCTCGCCGCGGCCCGGGAACGGCTCCCGGCGCTGTGCGGACGCGATCCGGCGTCGCTGGACGCCGCCGGGATCGCCCGCGGCGCGATCGAGTCCATCGCCGAGAACACCTCCGACGCGCTGGTCGCCCCGCTGTGGTGGGGGGCGCTCGCCGGCCTGCCCGGCCTGGTCACCTACCGGGCGATCAACACCCTTGACGCGATGATCGGACACCACAGCCCCCGGTACGAACGCTTCGGCTGGGCGGCGGCGCGCCTCGACGATCTGGCGAACCTGCTCCCGGCGCGGATGTGCGCGCTGGTGACCTGCGCGTGCGCCCCGGTCGTCGGCGGTTCGGCGGTCGACGCGTACTGGGTCATGCGCCGGGACGGCCGGTCGCATCCCAGCCCCAACGCCGGGATGGTGGAGGCCGCGTTCGCCGGGGCGCTGGGGCTGCGGCTCGGGGGAGAGCTGCGCTACCCCTACCGCGTCGAGCACCGGCCGGAGCTCGGGTTCGGCCGGCGGCCGCAGGGCGCGGACGTCGCAGCCGCGGCCCGGTTGTCCGCGGCGGTGAGCGTGGTCTGTGTCGCGCTGACGGCGGCGGCGGCTCCGGTGGCGCGGCTGGTCACCTCCGCCCTGACCGCGCGCCTCGGCCTCGGTACCGGATCCGGACGCGCTGGCTCCGGGGGCTCTGGTGGGCCCGGGAGAAGAGAGCGCCGCCGGTGAGCGGGGGACTGCTGGTCGCCGGGACCGCGTCGGATGCCGGCAAGAGCGTGCTGACCGCGGGGATCTGCCGGTGGCTGGCGCGGGAGGGGGTGCGGGTCGCCCCGTTCAAGGCGCAGAACATGGCGTTGAACTCGGCGGTCACCGCCGATGGTGCGGAGATCGGCCGGGCCCAGGCGATGCAGGCGGCGGCGGCCGGTGTCGAACCGGAGGCGGCGATGAACCCGGTGCTGCTCAAACCGGGGGGCCAGCGGCACAGCCAGCTCGTTGTGCTGGGCCGCCCGGTCGCCGAGGTCGACGCGCTCGGCTACCGCCCGTACAAGGAACGGCTGGCCGCGATTGTCCTGGAGTGCCTGGACGACCTGCGCGGCCGGTTCGACGCGGTGATCTGCGAGGGGGCCGGTTCTCCGGCGGAGATCAACCTGCGTTCGACCGACATCGCCAACATGGGCCTGGCGCGCGCCGCGAACCTGCCGGTGATCGTGGTCGGCGACATCGACAAGGGCGGGGTCTTCGCCGCCCTGTTCGGCACGCTGGCCCTGCTCGATGCGGCCGACCAGGCGTTGGTTGCCGGCTGGGTGATCAATCGGTTCCGTGGCGACGCCCGACTGCTCGAACCCGGACTGCGCCAGATCGAACGGCTCACCGGCCGGCCGGTGCACGGCGTCGTCCCCTGGAAGGCGGGGTTGTGGCTGGACGTCGAGGACTCCCTCGACCTCGCTGCCTTCCCCGACGCCGAGCCCTGTCCCGAGGCGCGGCCTGCCTCGCACGGCGGTCGGCGGGAGGTGCTGCGGGTCGCCGTCATCCGGCTGCCCCGGCTGTCGAACGTGACCGACATCGACGCGTTGCGCGTCGAGCCCGGGGTCGCGGTGCGCCTGGCCACCCGACCGGACGAGCTCGCCGACGCCGACCTCGTGATCCTGCCGGGCACCCGTTCCACCGTCGAGGACCTGCGCTGGCTGCGTCGCCGTGGTCTCGCCGCGGCCCTCGCCGAACGCGCCGCCGCGGCCCGTCCGGTGCTGGGTATCTGTGGCGGCTACCAGATCCTCGGCCGTCGCATCCGTGACGACGTCGAATCGGGTGCGGGCGAGGTCGATGGTCTCGGCCTGCTCCCGGTCATCACCACGTTCGACCCGGTGAAGCTGCTCGGTCGGCGCGCGGCCACCGATGCCGCCGGCCGACCGCTGACCGGCTACGAGATCCGGCACGGGCGGCTGACCGTCGAGGAGCATCCGGACAGCGCGCCGTTCGCCGCGGACGGGGTGCGCGTCGGCGCGGTCGCCGGCACGAGCTGGCACGGGGTGCTGGAGAACGACGCGTTCCGCCGCGCCTATCTCGCCGACGTGGCCACGGCCGCGGGGCGTTCGTTCGTCCCGGCGTTCACGTGCTTCGCCGATGCTCGGCAGCGCCGCCTCGACGCCCTCGGTGACCTCGTCGCCGACCATCTCGACACAGGCGCCCTGCGCCGCCTGCTCGCCGAGGGCACACCCGCCGGCCTGCCGTTCGTCCCCCCCGGCGCATCCTGATAATCAACGGTGTTGACATCGTCGCACCACGCAAAACTGATCATGAAAACCACCGCGAATAGCATCTGGGTGGCAGAGGCAGGGGTTGACCGTTACCTGGAACGCCGTGGAAAGCTGGTGCAGGTGGGCGATGGACGGCTCGAAATCGACGGGGTGTCGAAACGGTACGGCGACGTCGTCGCGTTGGAGTCGATGACGTTCGAGGTGCGGGCCGGCGAGCTGTTCGGGTTCGTCGGCAGCAACGGTGCCGGGAAGACGACGACGATGCGTATCGCCCTCGGGGTGCTCGCGGCGGATTCCGGGGTCGTGCGTTATGACGGCGTTCCGCTGACGTTACGCACCCGCCGCCGGATCGGCTACATGCCGGAGGAACGCGGTCTGTATCCGCGGATGCGGGTGGGTGAGCAGCTCGTCTACCTCGCGCAACTGCACGGAATGGGGCTGCCGGCAGCCCGTCGGGCAGTGGCGCGGTGGACCGAGCGGCTGGGGGTGTCCAGCCGCTTGGACGACGAGGTGCAGAAGCTCAGCCTCGGGAACCAGCAGCGGGTGCAGCTGGCCGCCGCGCTCGTGCACGATCCGGTCGTCCTGATACTCGACGAGTCGTTCTCCGGATTGGACCCGGTGGCCGTCGACGTGATGAGCGAGGTGCTGCGGGAGCGTCGCGCCGCCGGGGTTCCGGTGATGTTCTCCAGCCATCAGCTCGATCTCGTCGAGCGGTTGTGCGACCGGGTCGGGATCGTGCGGGCGGGCCGGATGGTCGCCTGCGGTTCGGTTGACGAGTTGCGCGCGGGTGGTGATCTGCAGGTGGTGGTGGACGCGCCGGCGGCGCCGCCGGGCTGGGCCGACGGGATACCGGGGGTCGTCGTGCGTCACCGGGACGGGCCGCGGACGGTGCTGGGCCTCACCGCGGGCGCCGACGACCAGGCGGTACTGCGCGCGGCGCTGGCCACGGGCCCGGTGCGGGAGTTCCGTCGTCGCCGGCCGTCGTTGACCGAGCTGTTCCGTAACGTCGTCGTGCAGGCCGGGCAGCAGCCGGGGAGTGGGGCGTTCCCGGAGAACGCGGCGTGAGCGTGCGGGGGCTGGATGGCGCGGCGCAGGTGTCGGGCCGGGTGATCCGGCTGATCGCCCGGCGGGAGATCGTGACCAGGACCAGGTCGCGGGCCTTCCGGATCACCACGGGGCTGTTCGTCCTCGGGATCGGCGCCATGGTGCTGCTGACGTCCCTGACCGGCGGCTCGTCGGCGAGCCGGATCGCGTTTACCGCGGTCGACTTCCGGCAGGCGGCGACGGTCGAGGCTGCGGCCCGGTCGCTGGGCGAGAACGTCGAGGTCCGTGCGGTGGCGGATCGGGCGGTCGGCGAGCGGGCCGTGCTCGACGGTGACGTCGACGCGTTCGTCCGCGTGGTTGCGACCCCTGGCGCGGCGGGGAACGCCGTCTACCGGGTGGTCGTCAAGAAGGAGCTCGGCGACCGGCTGACGTCGGTGTTGAGCCTCGCCGCCCGGCAGGTCGCGCTCGAGCGCCAGGTCGTGGGGCTCGGTGGTGATCCGGCCGTCGTGGGGCGAGCCGTGTCCGCGGCCACGGTCCAGGTCAGCGCCCTGCGGCCGGCCTCGGAACAGGACGGGGCCCGGTTGCTGCTCGGCCTGCTCTCCGGCGGGCTGATCTACCTGTCTCTGCTGATCTTCGGCCCGGCCGTGGCGCAGGGGGTGATCGAGGAGAAGAGCAGCCGGGTGGTGGAGCTGCTGCTGGCGACCGTGCGTCCGTGGCAGCTGATGGCCGGCAAGGTCATCGGGATCGGCGCCGTGGCTCTCGGTCAGTTGACGCTGATCGGGGTGGTCGGCGTGTCGTTGGGCCTGACCACCGGGCAGCTCGACATTCCGGCCGGGATCGCGATCGGGTCGGTCGCGCTGGCGCTGCTGTGGTATCTGCTCGGGTTTGCCGTGTACGCGCTGCTGTTCGCGGCCGCCGGGGCACTGGTGTCTCGGCAGGAGGACGCCGGCGGGGTCACGGCACCGATGATCTTGCTGATCGTTGTCCCGTACGTGCTGGGCATCTCGGTGCTGCCGGGATCGCCGGACAGCGGCCTCATCCTGGCGCTGGCGATGATTCCGCTGTTCGCGCCGGTCCTGATGCCGATGGTGATCGGGATCGGCAGCGTGGCGGGGTGGCAGGTGGTGGTCGCGATGGCGCTGACGCTCGCGCTGATCGGGGCACTGGTCTGGCTGGCCGGGAGGGTGTACGGCAATGCGGTGAAGCGTGGCGGGACTCGGGTGTCGATCCGGGAGGCGCTAGGGACCTCGGCATGACTCGGCCTCTGGTCGATACCATCCGGGACGGGCGGGTCCATCGGACGTCGACCGGGGACACCGAGGCCCGGGACACCGAGACCGGGGACACCGAGACCGGGGACACCGAGAACAGGGAACGAGGAGCGGTTCGTGCGAGACATCGCCGTCTTCAGCGGCAGTGCCCATCCGAGTCTCGCCGAGGAGATCTGCACACACCTTGACGTGCCGCTGCATCGGGTGCGGGTGCAGCGTTTTGCCAACGACTGCCTGGAGGTCCAGCTTCCCGCGAACTGCCGGGAACGCGACGTGTTCCTCATCCAGCCGCTGGTCGCACCGGTGCAGGAGAACCTCGTCGAGCTGCTGCTGATGCTGGACGCGGCGCGCGGGGCGTCGGCGGCGCGCACGACGGTCGTGCTGCCGCACTATGCCTATGCCCGCTCGGACAAGAAGGACGCGCCGCGGATCTCGATCGGCGGGCGGCTGGTCGCGGACCTGCTCGTCACCGCGGGTGCGAACCGCGTCCTCGCCATGACCCTGCACTCGCCGCAGGTCCATGGTTTCTTCAGCGTGCCGGTGGATCATCTGCATGCGTTGCGGGAACTTGCCGCGCACTTCCGTCACTACGAGCTGTCGAACACGACGGTGGTCTCCCCGGACCTCGGCAACGCCAAGGAGGCGGCGGCGTTCGCCCGGATGCTCGGGGTGCGGGTGGCGGCGGGGGCCAAGCAGCGTTTCGCCGACGACCGGGTCAGCATCAGCACGGTCATCGGTGACGTGGCTGGCCGGGACGTCATCGTGCTCGACGACGAGATCGCCAAGGGTAGCACCGTGCTCGAGCTGCTTGAGCGGCTGCGTGAGCTGAACGTGCGGTCGGTGCGGGTGGCGTGTACGCACGGGCTGTTTGCGGCGGGTGCGCTTAAGCGCATCGGCGACCAGCCCGAGGTCGCCGAGATCGTGTGCACGAACACGGTGCCAATTCCGGCGGGGGACCGAGTGCCGAAGCTGAAGATTCTCACGGTCGCCCCGGCGCTCGCCGAGGCCATCCGCCGCATCCACAACGGCGAGTCCGTCAGCGCTCTCTTCGACGCCTGACCGTCGCGCCGACTTGGCCCGGGTCTCGGACACAGGGGTCCGCCTGATCGCGCGGCGGCCACGTTATGGGGAGCAGGGCACGGTCCAGGGCCCGCAGACCATCCTCAGGTCCCCCAAATTCGCCGGCCGAAGCACACGTACCCGGAGAAGTTCGCGCACTCGGCCCGGGAGGTCGGTGGCGCGACGGATTCCTGTCGCCGTCCGACGGGGCGGTAGCCGGTTCCGTTCAGCGTTGGCTGACGTCAGGACCGGCTGTACCGTTGAAGCATGGTGAAGGTTGCCTCGCATGCCGAGGTGCTCGCCCGATTCGGGCACGCGCTGTCCGACCCGACGCGGGCCAGATTGCTGCTGGTACTGCGGGAGGGCGCGGCCTACCCCTCGGATCTTGCGGAGATCCTCGGGGTGGGGCGCACGAATCTGTCCAATCATCTGGCCTGTCTGCGTGGCTGCGGATTGGTCGTCGCCACGCCGGAGGGTCGCCGGCAGCGCTACGAGCTCGCCGATGACAAGCTCCGCCATGCCCTGGACGATCTTCTCGGCGTCGTCCTGGCCGTCGACACCGACCACATCCACCCGAACGTCACCGCCCCCGTCGCGGCTGCCGCGCCGGGGAGCCTCGGCGGGGCCCGCGGTGGGGTCTTTGGCGAGGCCGGTGGTGCTGATGACGTCGGCTCCGGGGGCGCCGCCGACCGTGCCGCCCTGGCCGGTGCGTGCGACGCATGACCAGCACCGGCACCTTCGGTGACCAGGGCGCCGGCCACGATGATCGTCGTGGCCGGGATCACGGCCACGGCCACGGTCACGGTCACGGCCACAGCCATGGTCATGGTCATGGTCATGGTGTTTCCGAGACGCCCGGGAGTGCCGGCCAACGGCGCCGGCTGCTGCTGGCGACCGCATTGAACATCGCCATCGTGATCGGGCAGGCGGCGGCGGGGCTCGCGGTCGGTTCGGTCGGTCTGCTCGCCGACGCCGGGCACAACCTGACCGACACTGCCGGCGTGGTGCTCGCGCTCGTCGCGGTGGCACTGTCCCGGCGGCCGCCGTCGGCGAGCCGCACCTTCGGCGGGGTGCGTTGGCCGGTGCTTGCCGCGCAGGCCAACGCCGCCGCCGTGCTGGTCGTGACGGCGCTGCTGGCGGTGGAGTCCCTGCGGCGCCTCGGTTCGACCGGTTTCGTGGATGGGGGAGTGGTGGTCGCCGTCGCGTTGGCCGCCGCCGTTGTCAACGGGGTCAGCGCGTGGGTGGTCCACGGCGGCGATGGTGATCTCAACACCCGGGCCGCGGTGCTGCACCTCGCCGGGGACGCCGCGGTATCGTTGGCGGTCGCCGCCGCCGGCGGGGCCATCTGGCTGGTCGGTGGCTGGTACTGGCTGGATCCGCTGGTCTCGCTGGTGATCGCGCTGCTCATCGCCGTCCAGGGGGCGCGGCTGCTGGCGAGTGCCTCACGGGTGCTGCTGGAGGCAACCCCGGCGAGCCTGGACGTCGCGGCGGTGCGTGCCGACATCCTGCGCGACCCTCATGTCCTCGACGTGCATGACCTGCACGTCTGGAGCCTGTCCGACCGACTCCTCGCCGCGTCGGTGCATCTGGAGCTCGGCCATCTCGACAGTGCCCACGGCGACGGGGGCCATCCCAGCCTGGCGCAGGCCCGATCGGTGTCCGATGCGATCAAGGCGATGCTCGCCGCGCGGCACGGCATCACTCACGCGACCATCGAGGCCGAGTGCGAGCCGTGTACCCCGCCGCATGACGACCCGTGCGGTGTCACCCGTGGGCTGGTCCGCCGCGACGGGGACCGGCAGACCGGGCGGCGGCGGCACCCTCGGGAACAGCGGCACCCTCGGGAACAGCGGCACCCTCGGGAACAGCGGGGCCGGTCTTCCCGCGACGTCGTGGTCTAGAGCAGAGCCATCCCCTCGTCGCCGTGCCCGGTCCGCACACGTGCGCACCGGGCACGGCGGGTCCGCTGGCGGCACCCATCCCGACATCCCCTGTTTTCGGGATGCCGCTGTTTTCGGATGCTGCTGCCGCTTCCGTTAGCGCAGGTGGTGGGATTGTCCCACACTTGGATGCGTCTCTACCCGCCCGAGTCTCCGACGGTGACCGGCGGCTCCGGCCCCGGCAGGACTGGTCCCGAGATGAACCCGACGCCGCA
>NZ_JDWE01000015.1:92848-104257 GCF_000685765.2 Frankia sp. BMG5.23 | reverse complement strand
GCCGCGGCCGCCACCCCGGGCCCCGCCACCGCCCGGACCGCCGCGGCCCCGGGCCGGGCGAGGCTGGCGCTGCGGGGCGTGCGACTGCTGGGAGCCGGGGGACTGCTGGCCCGGGTGGGACTGGGAGTTTCCGTACTGAGACAGAGGATCCGCCGATCAGGTCAGGGCCGCCATGGGTCCACCCGGACTGGATGAGGTGTCCCACACCAGTCCGCGTATCGTCCGGAGGCCGGGGGTACGGCCGGGTTTCGCGACCGGACCCACCGGCGGGTCATCCCCGCTAGGGCGCTCGCACCGACCTCGCACACCCGACCGTTCGGCCGGGCGCGGACGGCCTTGCAAGCCGTCGTTCTGTTCAAGGTACATCGCCGTTCCGCCACGCGGAGTGTGAGAGACGCCGATCCTGCGGCTGTACGTCTCGGGCTCACCCGCTGGTTCGTCCCGGGTTGCTCTTTCGGGCGAGCGGGTCGCCGGCCGCGGTGCGCAGTCCCCGGTCGCGGGCGGTGACGTGCCCGGCCCAGGCCACCAGGGTGACGACGCCGACGAGTGTCCCGTAAGCACCCACCACCCGCCCGGCCGCGCTGTGCCCCGCCGCGAGATTCACCACCGCGTCACCGAGCCCGAACACGACCGCGAGCCCGAGCCCGACCGCGAGCCTGAGCCTGGCGGGCGTCGCAGCCCGCCCGCCCGCCGCCGCGACGGTCCGTCGCCGGGTGGCCGACGGCCGCGACGTCCGACCGGCGTGCAGCGAGCTCAGCACGAGTGGCCCGAGGATCGCCGTGACAGCCAGCAGCTCCATGGTGGTGCTGCGGTGGGGCGTCACGAGGAACCAGGAGCTCACGGCGAACGCGGCGGTCGGACCGGGGGAGACCGGCCCCACGCACGTGGGTGGTTCCACCGGAGTGCCCGATCCCGCGGCGGTGCCCGGTCTCACCGGAGTGCCCGATCCCACGGCGGGGTCCGGCCCGATGGGGGCACCGGATCCGACCCGGCAGCCCGGTCCGACCCCGGCGTCCGCGAGGCTTGGACGAGGCGCGCTGAGTACGAGCAGCGGTGCGACCAGCAGGAGAAGGTAGTGGCTCCACACGATCGGGGAGGCGAGGATCGCGGCGGCGACGGCACCGGCGAACAGCAGCCGTTCGTCGTGGCCCCGCCGGGTGGCCGCCCAGCAGACCGCGAGGACGGCCAGGGCGCAGAGCCGGGCGATCGACGCGGCGGCCTCCATCGCGACACCGATGTTGACAAGCAGGCCGGTGAGGCTGAGCCCGTTCGGGGCCTCCGCCCGGGCGAGCGCGTCCAGCATGCCGACGTAGGTCGCTGTTCCCACCGGGCTGAGCAGCTCACCGGCCAGGAACAGGGCGCCGAGACCGGCGAGGGCCACCATCCAGGCCCGCAACCGGCGGGCGAGCAGCAGCCAGAGCAGCAGCGGCGCGAGAAACAGCTTGCTGTAGACGAGCAACGCGACGACGCCGCCACAGGTCCAGGGCCGGTCGCGTCGTTGCCAGGCCAGTGCCAGCCCCGCGAACAGCAACGCGTTGAGGGTGCCCATCTGCAGCCCGATGATGGTGCACGACGGGGCGATGACCAGCGCGTACACCCGCCAGTCCCGGGCGCCGGCGAGGTGGGTCCCGCCGAGCAGGGCGAGCACGGATCCCGCGACGAAGATGTCGTCCGCATGTGCCAGGCAGGACAGCGGCGCGAACGGCATCGCCGTGAGGTAGGGGTAGACGAACGCGAAGCCGGAGTACACCGCACCCGTGCCGGGGGCGGGATAGGGATCGAGCCCGTGCCGCACGGCCGCGCCGGCCCGCAGGAAGACGTCGACGTCGTAGTGGCCGATCCGGGTGATCAGTCCGAACCAGACCAGCATGATCAGTCCGACGACCGGCAGGGTGGGCCGACCGGGTGGCGTCGGCCATGACACTCCCCGGACGAGCTGTCGGTTATCCGGGCCGGGCCGGCTCCCACGCTCGTCGCCACGGCGATCGTCCTCGTTGCCCCGCATGCTTCCCTCAGCTCCACCCGTTGCGTCAGAAGGCGAGTTCGGTGACCAGGTGGATGATCAGTCCCACGAGGGCGCCGACGACGGTGCCGTTAATCCGGATGAACTGCAGGTCGCGACCGACGTGCAGCTCGATGCGCCGGGAGGCCTCGTCGGGCTGCCAGCGGCCGACAGTATCTCCGATGACCGCGGCGATGTCGTCCTTGTGCCGGCACACCACGCGGGTGGCCGCGTTCGCCACGGTGTGGTCGACGGTGCGCGCCAGCTCCGGATCGGTGGCGAGCTGGGCGCCGAAGGCCGCGAGTTCGTCGGTCGCGCGGACCCGGGCCGTGCTGCCCGGATCGGAGGCAAGATCGAGCAGGATGCTCTTCGCCGTGGCCCACATGGCGGAGATCACCCGGTCGACCTCGGGATGGGCCAGGAGCCGGTACTTGATCTGCTCGACCTGCCGTCCCAGCGCCTCGTCGGTGCGCAGCCGGCCGGCGAAGCCGCGCAGGAACGCGTCCAGGGCGCGGCGTGCCCGGTGCTCGGGGTCGGTGCGCAGCGCCTCGGTGAAGCGCAGCGCCTCGCTGTACGCCTTGGCCGCGACCGCCTCGTCCAGCCACTTCGGAGACCAGCTTGGTGCCCGCTCCTGCACGGTGCGGGCGAAGACCTCCGGGTTCTGCTTCAACCACGTCTCGGCCTCGGTGACGATCACGTCGACCAGTCGATGGTGCAGCCGGTCCTCGACCACCCGTTCCAGCGCCATTCCGAGAGCCCCGGCCCAGGGCCGTTCGACGACGCGGGGCAGCACCGCCTTCTCGACGAGTTCGCGGACCAGGTCGTCGTTCATCCCGGAGAGCACCGCGATGAACCGCTCCGCCGCCTCGGTCGTGACCCGTTCGGCGTGCGACGGCTGGCACAGCCAGGCACCGACCCGGGCGGACACTCCGATGCCGTCGATCTTCTCCCGGATCACGTCCTCGGCGAGGAAGTGGGTGCCGACGAAGTTCTCCAGACTCCGACCAAGCGCGTCCTTACGTCGAGGAATGATCGCCGTGTGCGGGATCGGGAGGCCGAGTGGGTGGCGGAACAGCGCGGTCACCGCGAACCAGTCGGCCAGTGCGCCGACCGCGCCCGCCTCGGTGGCCGCGGCCACGTACCCGATCCACCCCGGGCCACCGTTGGCCTGCCAGCGGGCGGCGAGGAGGTAGATCGTCACCACCGCGGCAAGCAGGCTGCCGGCGATGAGCCGCATCCGGCGAAGCCCGCGGCGCAGGCCCACCTCGTCGGTGGTGCCGCGCGCGAAGCCAGCCGACACCGGCCCGGAGACGCCCTCCGGATCGTTCATCGCCGCCCGTTCGGTCGGCAGCCCGTCCCGCCGCCCACTGAGATCCTCCTGCTCGTTCCGCCAGCCGGATCGGCGCGGACCGACCAGGCTGGCGGGCGAGCCTGGCGGTGCCGGACGCGGCGATCCTCGGCCACCTTATGCGGGAGCACCGCCCATCCGGACCGGCGTGGGGATCATTCGGTCTGGCGCCGGATCCGTTGCTGGATGACGACCAGATCGACGATGGCGACGAGGGCGAGAAAGGCGAGGAAGGCGGCGCCGGCTGTCTGCCCCCGGACGGCGAAGAAACCGGCGAAGACCCCGCAGAACACCAGGCCGAACGCGGCGAGGACGCGGCGTAGCCCGAATGCGCTGTGAGCCGGGGGGAACCCCCCCGGACCGGAGGAGCCGCAGGAGAAGGCGCGGCGCCACCAAGGCCGGTGCCCGAGGGCACTACCCCGGTCGCGTTGGTGCGGCAGGGAATGGGTCACAGACACCGGTATGCCCCGCCCGGACGGGGCGAACCGGTCGCCCTCGTCGCCGTTGCGGGGATGGTCCTCCCGGATCGCACGGACGGCATCGAGCGGGCGGACACCGACGTCGGTCAGCCCTCGGGTGGTCGGTCAACCCTCGGCTGCCGACGTGCCGTGGCGGCCCGGCAGCCTGGCGGTCATCGCGGATCTCGCCTCGTCGCTGACGAGGCGCTCGGTGAAGATCGAGCTTTCGACGTCGATGCGCGCCAACACCTCCGGTGTCCCGCCGTCGTGCAGCAGGGCGCGAGCTGCCGCGAGCGCCTGCGGCGGCTGAGCCAGCAGCGCCGCCACCCGGTCGTCGACCCGGGCGCGTAGCGCTTCGGCGTCGGGAAGTACCTCGGTCACCACCCCCAGTCGGGCGGCCTCGGCCGCTCCGAGGGACTCGCCGAAGTAGACGAGGCGGGCAGCGATGGCTGGTCCGACCCGGCGGGGTAGCAGGAGGGTCGACCCGAACTCGGGGATCACCCCCAGATTGACGAACGGCATCCCGAGGGTGCTGCGCTCGGTCGCGTAGACCAGGTCGCAGTGCAGCAGCAGCGTGGTCCCGATGCCCATCGCGGGCCCGTCGACCTCGGCGACGAGAAGTTTCGTGCTGCGGGCCAGCGTCCGGATGAAGGTCAGCGTCGGACCCTCCGCCCGGAGGGCGTCGGCGGCCAGAAAGTCGACCAGATCGTTGCCGGCGGTGAAGGATCCGCCGCTGCCGGTCAGCCGGATGACCCGGATCTCCGGGTCGGTCTCGGCCTTGTCGAACGCCTCCGCGAGGGCGAGGTACATCGCCTGGGTGAGGGCGTTGCGTTTCTCCGGGCGGTTGATCCGTACCGTCAGCGCGCCCTGGCCGGGTTCGCTCTCGATCTGGCTGCTCATCCGTGTCTCCTCACCGGTCCGTCGGGTTCCCTGGCCCGGCCGTGCTCCCGACCCGGCCGTGCCCGGGGGCGTCAACCGTGCCCGGGGGCGTCAACCGTGCCCGGGGGCGTCAACCGTGCCCGGGGGCGTCAACCGTGCTCAGGGGCACAGTGCCACCGGCTGGCCTCGGGTGAAAGTAGTTGTGCCACCTCCGCCGCTTCCGTGACCTCCGCCGCTTCCGCCAGCCGGGGCCTCGCTCGGCGATTAGCGCAGCAGTTCAGCAGTTCAGCAGCAGCTCATTGGACGGGAGTTGATGGGGAGGTCTGTCGTGGAGTTGTTGTGGAGTGATTGAAGCTTCGGCGGACCGGGTAGGGCCTGATCGGCAATCGTCGACGCCTGATCGGCAATCGTCGACGGGGGTGACTGCTGGGGCGGAGTGACCCAGTTCCCGTCGCCAGGTGTCTGCAATGTCTACAACGTCTGCAATGTCCACAATGGAACCACTCTTCATGATCTGGCAAGAGGTGGGAGCTGCGGCCCGGGCGGGGGTCGGGTGGGCTGCGAGGGTGTGATCTGTGTGGCCTCGGATCGTGCGATGTGCTTCCAGCAACATGCCAACATGTGATGTGTTTGCGTTGTCGAGCGCGGTGCGACCGGTTGATCGGAGCCTTCGTGGCCGCGGAGGATCTGCGCCGGTTGGCGTCGACTGCTGCCCGTCAGTGCTAGTTCATGCGCATCGTCGTTGTTTGGTCCGGGCTGCGCTCATGTAATTCGGGGCGGGTTCTGGTTGCGCGTTGCGCGCCCGCGAATGTTCGTCACCCGGTGCTACCTCGCCATCCTTTTGCGTTGAAGGCGGGTGCCCCCAGTCGGGCTAGTTCTTCACCCGCTACAGTTGTCCGCGCCCCCGGAACATTCACCCGATGTCCGGACCGCCTACTCCAATGCGCTGGCCCGGTGTTGTCGTCTGTGGTCTTCCGGTGACATGTCCCGATGGAACTCGACTACTCACCCCCGCACACGAGGCACTCGACTCCCGGGTGCCGGACGAGAGGACCGGATGCTCCAGAATTGGCCCATCCGCTCGAAGCTAGTGGTGATTCTCGTCGTCCCCCTGGCTGCGCTCGCGGTACTGAGCGCGATACAGGTGCGGGGGAACGTCGACAACGTGCGGGTCGCCAACCGCATCAAGGCACTCGCCGACTTCTCGATCAAAAGCAACGAGCTGGTCCAGGCCCTGCAGGTCGAGCGGTACGCCACGAACTCCTATGTCGGTTCCAACTACATGGCCGTCGCTCAGGAGCAGGCGGCGCTCGCCGCCCGCGGCCCGGTGGACAAGGCCCTGGCCGTCTATCGGGCCGGTGAGGCGGCGCTGCCCGCGGCGGGTCGTGACACCCTGGCGACCACGCTCGCGTCGATCTCGGAACGCCTCGGCAAGCTCTCTGCGCAGCGCAAGGCGATCGACGCGCACCAGGCGCAGGTGGACCAGAACATTGCTTTCTACTCGGGTGCCGTGGACGATCTCCTCGCCCTCAACGCCCAGGTGGCGGCCGGAAGCCGCAACACCTCGCTGGTCAACGGTGCCACCACACTGGTGAGTATCGCGCAGGCCAAGGAACAGGTCGCCCACCAGCGCGGCGCCGTCGTCCGCGTGATCCTCCTCCAGCAGACGGATGCGGCCACGCTGCGGGAGATCCAGACCAGGAGCGGGGCGGAGGACGCCTGGCTGGCCCAGTTCCGCACCACGGCCACGGCGGACGAGCAGGAGTTCTACAACGTGACGGTCGGCCGGACGATCTCGGCCGCCGCGACATTGCGTGACGGCACGGTCAACGCCGTGCAGAACGGCCAGCCGCTGACCGTTACCCCGCAGATCTGGCTGGAGGCCTCCGACGCGAAGATCAATGCGATGCGGCAGGTCGAACGCCGGATCGCGGCCGACCTCGCAACGACCAGCGCGAAGATCGCCAGTTCGGCCACCCGCGACGCGCTCCTCAGCGGTATCGGCGTGGCGCTGGTGCTCGTGGTGTCGGTGGTGATTTCTCTCCTGGTGGCGAGCCCGATGATCCGGGACCTACGCCGACTGCGCCGCGGCGCCCTCGAAGTCGCGAACGAGCGGCTGCCCGGGGTCGTCGACCGTCTGCACCGCGGGTCGCCGGTGGACGTGGCCGAGGAGGAATTCCCGGTCGAGGTCCGGAGCAAGGACGAGATCGGTCAGCTCGCCGAGGCGTTTGGCACCGTGCACGCGGTGGCCGTGCGGACCGCGGTGGAGCAGGCCGCGATGCGCAAGAGCATCGGGGACACGTTCCTCAACCTCGCCCGCCGCAGCCAGGCACTCATTCACCGCCAGCTCAAGGTGATCGACGCCCTGGAGCGCAAGGAGACCGACCCGGACGAGCTGGAGGAGCTCTTCCGTCTCGACCACCTCGCCACCCGCATGCGCCGGCACGCCGAGGACCTCATCGTGCTGTCCGGCTCCAAGCCGGCCCGTGGTTGGCGCCGGCCCGTCCCGGTCAAGGACGTCGTCCGTGGCGCCGTCGCCGAGGTGGAGGACTACACCCGGGTGCAGGTGATGTCGATCGACGGAGGGGCCATCAGCGGTCACGCCGTCGGTGACGTCATCCACATGCTCGCCGAGCTGATCGAGAACGCCACCTCCTTCTCTCCGCCCCACACGCCGGTGCATGTCTCCGGGCACGAGGTGTCGAACGGCTTCGTGATCGAGATCGAGGACCGCGGGCTGGGCATGAGTCCGGAGGAGTTCGACGCCGTGAACGAGCGGCTGGCCAACCCGCCTCCCTTCGACCTGTCGACCAGCGAGCGTCTCGGCCTGTTCGTCGTCGGTCGGCTCGCCGAGCGGCATTCCATCTCGGTGAAGCTGCGGTCCTCGCCGTACGGCGGCACGATGGCGATCGTCCTGGTGCCGACCACGCTGCTGCGGCAGGTCGACACCGACGGGGAGGCCCGGCCGGAGCCCGCGCAGATCGCCCCGCCGCTCCCCATGACGCGGGTTCCGGCTCTCGACGGCCCGGCCATCGACGAGGACCGGTTCCGTGGGTCGCTGGTGGACGCGGACGGCAACCTCGCCGGTCCCCCCGCGCGCTCCGAGGACGCGGCCGCGGCTGCGCACGGTCAGGACGAGACGCTCATCGACGATCTGCCGGTCTTCGCCACGGTGCGATCGAGCTGGTTCGTCGCCGACCGCCCGCGGCACCGTTCCAACGGCAGGCCTTCGGACGCTCCGCCGCGTCCCTCGACCCCGCGCTCCGACCCGGACGGCGGGTCGGGCGGGAAGCCCGGCTCCCGCGACTTCGGTGACCCCCCGCCGCTGCCGTCGCGCCGTTCGCGTGGCGGCCGCAGGGCCGTGGGGGACCAGCCCCACCCCGCCGTCCCGGACCATCCCCAGACGCCCGGGTCGGACGACCCCGGCGGTCCGCCGGCCCGTCCGGGACAGGACACATCTTTCCGGGATGAACCCTTCCGGGAGGAGCCCTTCCGGGATGGCCCCTTCCAGGACGGACGGGACGTCCCCGGTCCGGGTGGCCACGACGGTGCGCCCGGCTCCGAGTATGGCGGCGACGGCGGACCCGGCAGCCGTGTCACCTCGCTGTTCGGTGACAGCCCCATGGCCAGGGAGCGGTCGCGCGGTGGTGAGCCCGGCTCCGCCGACCCGCGGGAGGCCACCCGAACCGATCCGTTCACCTCACCGCTGGGCCGGCCGGTGGGACGCTCCGAGGGATTCCAGCGCGAGGACACCCCCGCCATGGGCCAGACGGTCGTCCCCCTCGGACGCCCGGCGCCTTCGGCCCGTTCGGACGAGCCCGCTGACCCGGCCGGGCCCGGCGCGGACGGCCAGCTGCCCGTCGATTTCACCGAGGTGGGCCTGCCCAAGCGCACCCGGCGGGCCAGTCTCGCGCCACAGCTTCGTCGGGACACTCCCGAGGAGCGTTCCGGAATACTCGCCGCGCAACGGAGCCCGGAAGAGATCCGCAACATGATGTCGTCCTTCCAGAACAACTTTGGTCGTGGTCTGGCGGACGGCCAGGTTTCGAACGACGGTGACGATGTAGGAAAGGTGACCTGATGCGTCCGCTGGGGCCGTCCGAGAACATGAGCTGGTTGCTCAACAACCTCGTCAAGAAGGTGCCCGAAGTCACCTATGTGATTGCGCTTTCCTCTGACGGGTTGTTGCTCGCCACCTCGTACGGGATGGACCGGGCGACCGCCGACCAACTGGCCGCGGTGGCCTCCGGATTCAACAGCCTGGCGCGCGGCGCGGGTCGTTTCTTCGGGGGTGGAAACGTCCGGCAGACCATTGTCGAGATGGACGAGGGATTCCTGTTCGTCACCGCGGTCGGGGATGGATCGTGCCTGGCCATTCTCAGCAGCCCCGGCGCGGACATCGGTCTCATCGCCTACGAGATGGCGCTGCTGGTGACCCGGGTCGGCGAGTTTCTCACCCCGGAACTCCGGGCTCAGATGCAGTCCGCGCTGCCACTCTGACATCGGCCCGGCGATCGGGTGGGGGTCCGATCGGTTGGTGGGTCAGCCGGTCACCCCCTGCCATCACCGACCGGATGACAGCAGAATTCTCAAGGCAGGAGGACCGGTATGTCGCGCGATGATGAATGGTTCGACGAAGAGGCTGGTCCGGTCGTCCGCCCCTACGCTGTCACCGGGGGCCGGACACGGCCGACGAACCAGACGTTGGAGCTGGTCGCGTTGGTGACCACCACGCCCAACGGCCGGCTGATGATGCGGACGCTGGAGCATGAGCAGCGCGCCATCGCGTTGCTCTGCCAACGCGTGCAGTCGATCGTGGAGATCTCCGCTCGGCTGAATCTTCCGGTCGGGGTCGCGCGGGTCCTCGTCGGCGACATGCTCGACGCCGGCCTGGTGACCGTGACCCGACCGGCCCGACCCTCCGACCGCCCTTCCATTGCCCTCATCGAAAAGGTGCTCGATGGACTACAGGCCCTCTAGAACGGGGTCGCCGGAAACGGCGCCGCCGCATCCGGTAAAAATCATCATCGCCGGCGGGTTCGGAGTCGGAAAGACGACGTTCGTCGGTTCGGTGAGCGAGATTCAGCCCCTCACCACGGAGGCCGCGATGACGGCCGCAAGCATAGGGATCGACGACACCAGCGCGGTCGGTTCGAAGACGACGACCACGGTCGCGATGGACTTCGGTCGGATCACGCTTCTCGACAGCATTATTCTCTACCTTTTCGGCACCCCGGGCCAGGACCGGTTCTGGTTCATGTGGGATGAGCTCGTCCTCGGCGCGATCGGCGCGGTGGTCCTGGTGGACACGCGGCGGCTGGCCGACTCCTTTCCGGCCATCGACTACTTCGAGGAGCGCGACATCCCGTTCCTCATCGCGCTGAACCGGTTCGACGGTGCGCGGGAGTACCGGGTGGAGGACGTCCGGGCGGCGTTGGACCTCGATCCGCGCCGTCCGGTGGTGTTCTGCGACGCCCGGCAGCGGGAGTCGGTCCGGCAGTCCCTGGTGTCGCTGGTCCGCCACGCCCTCGACGTGGTGTCCGCGGAGTCCCGGCCGGGCCTGCCCCAGCGGTCGGGGTGAGCGGCCGCGTCGGTCCGGTGGGCACGGCTGGTCCGGTGGGCACGGCTGGTCCGGTCGGCGTCCGTCGGCCACGTCCCGATCCTGCTCCGAGGAAGGGGAAGGTGCTCGATCTTTTCGGTATCGATGAGGTCACCCTGGCCGCCTATCGGCTGTGGCTGTGCCACGAGGTCCTGAGCGTGCCCGAGGTGGCGGAGATGCTCGGCGAGCCGCTGGTCGCCGCGGGGCGGGCGCGTGATCGTCTGGTCGAGCTGGGTCTGCTGCTGCCCTCGCGCGAACGGGCCGGTCACTACGTCGCGGTGCATCCCGAAGCCGGGCTCGACCACCTGCTCCAGGCGCAGCACGAGCAGCTGATCCGTCGCCATGAGCGGCTGCTCCTGGCCCGGGCACAGATCAGCTCCTTCGTCTCGGACTACCTGGAGAGCCGTCCCGGCGGGGACACCGCCGAGGTAAGGCGGATAGACAGTGCCGACCAGGCCCGTGCGGAGCTGCTCGCGATCGTCGGGCGAGCCGAGCGGGAGGTGCTCGCGCTGCATACCCGGCGCGAGTGGTCCTCGACCCTGACTCGCGAGGTGATGCCGGTCGAACTGCGTGCGTTGCGGCGTGGTGTGGTGATGCGCAGCGTCCTGCCCCGGTCGGTGCGCCTGGACGAGCTCGGCGCCGGTTATGTGCGGACCGTGGCGGCGCATGGCCTGGACGCCCGAATGATCGACGATCCCCGGCTGGACGCCACCGCGGTCGACGGGCGGATCGGCCTGGTCCGACTGGGCCGGGGGTTCGCGACCGGCCAGACCCTGCTCGTGCGCACCCCGGAGCTGACCGCCCTGCTGCTCACCCTGTTCGAACAGGTCTGGGAGGCCGCCGAACCGCTGAGCGGCGAGGCGATGGCCGCTCCCGGGGACGGTGACGACGCGCCGAACGACACCGAACGGCTGCTGCTGCGTCTGCTCAGCCTCGGCATGAAGGACGAGGCGGCCGCGCGCCATCTGGGCGTCTCCGTCCGCACCGTGCGCCGCATGATCGCCGATCTGATGGCACGGTTGAACGCCCGTAGCCGATTCCAGGCGGGTAGCCTCGCCGCGCAACGCGGCTGGTTCTGAGCGGCTGGTTCTGAGTAGCCGGCTCTGGATGTAGCCGGCTCTGG